>JAEXTU010000369.1 GCA_023453335.1 Pseudomonadota bacterium
CGGCCCAGGGCCAGGCAGCGGCAGCCTTGCAAGGGTTCCGAACGGGTGCCTAGGCAGGCCGCCACCCGGCCGTCCCGCAAGAGCTCGTGGGTCAGGTCCTGGTCCTCCACGCTCACGTCCAGCAGCACCCGCTCCTCCCGCAGGAAGGGCGTCACCGCGGCCAGGAACCAGGTGGCCAGGCTGTCGGCGTTGACCCCTAAGCGCAGGGAGGTCCACTCCTCTTCCTGCTCCAGGGCCAGGCCCCGGCCCAGGTCGCTCTCCAGGTGCGCCACCTTGAGATAGTGCTCCACCACCCGCTGCCCCTCGGCCGTGGCCCGGGGCGGGGTGGAGCGCACCACCAGGAGCGTGCCCAGGGCATCCTCCAGGGCCTTGACCCGCTGGGACACCGCGGGCTGGGTCAGGTGCAGGGAGCGGGCCGCCTTGTCGAACCCGCCCTCCAGCACCACCGCGGCCAGGGCCTCGATGAGCCGGTAGTCGTGCATGGCCGTTCATTAACAATACTTATGCAACATTTCAAGAATCAATTTTACGAATCATCGAATATGGCCTAGGTTGCCTCCATCCAAGGAGGCGGCATGGTCGGCGCGTTTGTTTCCGGACTGGGCGTGGGGCTCGGGCTCATCGTGGCCATTGGGGCGCAGAACGCCTTCGTGCTGGCGCGGGGGGTGCGGGCCAACCACCACTGGGCCGTGGCCGGGGTGTGCTCCCTGTGTGACCTGGTGCTCATCGCCGTCGGGGTGCTAGGCCTGGGCGCGGCCGTGGCCTCCCATCCGGGGCTGGCCGCCGCGGCGGGGTGGGGCGGGGCGGTTTTCCTGGCCTGGTATGGTTATGCGGCGTTCCGCGCGGCCCTGCGGCCCCGGGGCCTGGAGACGGCCGAGGACGGGGACCTGTCGCGGCGCGCCGCGGTGGGCATCGCCCTGACCGTGTCCCTGCTCAACCCCCACGGGTACCTGGACACCGTGGTGCTGCGGGGCAGCGTGAGCGGGTCGTTCCCCGGGGCGCAGCGCTGGCTGTTCGGCCTGGGCGCGGGCGCCGCCTCGGTGCTCTGGTTCTTCGGCCTGAGCCTGGGCGGCCGCGCCCTGGCCCCGCTCTTTGCCCGGCCGATGGCCGGGCGGCTCCTGGCCGGGGTGGTCTGCCTCACCCTCTGGGGCGTGGCCCTGTCGTTGGCGCGGTCGGCGTGGGCGGGAGGGCTTTAACCCGAAGAGAATTTTTCAGAAAACACAAAGTGTTTTCTGTGGTGTCTGGCCCGATCGGCCTGGGTCGGGGGATTCTAATGCCTTAGAGGCCTACTGCCCTGCGCAGCTCGTCGAGCTCCCGTTCGCTCAGGGGGCGGACCTGGCCGGGCTTGAGCCCGCCCAGGACCAGGGGGCCCAGGGCCACCCGCACCAGCTTGAGCACGGTGAGCCCCAGGTCGCGGCACATGCGCCGGATCTGGCGGTTGAGGCCCTGGCCCAGGACCAGGCGGAGCACCGCGCCCTTGGGGCCGGAGGAGATGACCTCGGCCGCGGCCGGGGCCAGGCGTTCGCCCTCGGCCAGGGTCATGCCCGCGCGCATGGCGGCCAGGGCCTGGTCCGGCACCGGGCCGCGCACCGTGACCTCGTAGACCCGGGCCAGGTGGTGGCTGGGGTGGGTCAGGCGGTTGCACAGTTCGCCGTCGTCGGTGAGCAGCAGGAGCCCCTCGGAAAAGAAGTCCAGCCGGCCCACGTGCACCAGGCGGTGGCCGGCGTATTGGGGGGGCAACAGGCTGAACACCGTGGGCCGTCCCTCGGGGTCCTTGGCCGTGGTCACGGTGCGCACCGGCTTGTGCAGCATGAGGGTGAGGTGCTTGGCCCCGGCCGGCACCAAGTCAACGCTCTTGCCATCCAGGCTCACCGTGTCCCGGGCCGGGTCCACGGCCTGGCCGGGCGTGGCCGGGACGCCGTTGACCAGCACCCGGCCCGCGGCCACCAGCTCGTCCGCGGCCCGGCGGGAGCAGATCCCGGCCTGGGCCAGGGCCTTGTTGATGCGTACGGCCTGCGTCCCGGCAGCCGAACCATCGGGTGCGGAGGCAGGGGAGGGGGACTGCCCCGGCCCGGCTGGGCGAGCCGGGCCGGAACGGGAAGGTTTCGACGGCATGCCGCCGGGTTACACCTGGATGACCTTGCTGGCAAGTTGCAGGCTGGTGACCACGTCCAGCATGTTGGTGGTGTCGCCCACCGCCTTTCTGTCCAGGAGCCCGAAATGGGTCAGGCAGGTGCCGCAGACCAGGATGGTGACGTCCGCCCCGGCCAGGGCCTGGAGCTTGTCCAGCACCGGGCTGCCCTCTACGGCCAGCTTGACCCCGGCATTGACGAGCACCAAGCGCCACAGCTCCTCGCCCAGTTCGGGCAGGGTGCCCAGGAAATTGGCCATGAGCTTGCCGCCCAGTTCGTCGTCCCCCCGGCCGATCACGTCCGAGGTGATGAACACCGTGACCTTCTGGTCCAGGCGGCGCATCTCGGCCGCGCCCATGGGCGCGCAGGCGCAGGCGTCGGCCTGGCCGGGAGCGGCCGGGGCCGTGCCCACGATCCTCCAGAGGGCACCCTCGCGCTCCACCCGGGTGGCGTAACCGCGGGTGGCCAGGAAGCGGGACACGTTCTCCCTGGCCGCGTCGTTGTCCACCAGCACGGCCAGCTCGGCCGGGTTTTCGTTGTCAAGGCACTGCTTGCATTGTAAGACGGGCTGCGGGCAGGGCAACCCGGTGCAGTCCAGGGTGCGGGGCATGGGCTTGACTCCTTGGTCGTTTCCGTCCCAATACACCCCGGCCCGGGCCGCAGGCCAATCGAAACCGTCTATGCTTCCGCATATTCTCCATAAACCAGACTGATACGAGGACTTCGTGGGTTCCGACAGCAAGTTCCTGGCCCTGAAGAGCCTGCCGCTCATCAAGCGCTGCATGGGCTACTTCCTGCCGTACAAGACGCGCATCATCGTGGCCGTGGTCTCCATGACCATCGTGGCCGCCATGACCGGCGCCGCGGCCTATCTGGTCAAGCCGGCCTTCGACGACATCTTCGGCAAGAAGGACGAGTCCGCGCTCCTGCTCATCCCCCTGGCCTACGTCGTGGTCTTCGCCGTCAAGGGCGTGTTCCGCTACCTGCAGAACTACGAGATGCGCCTGGCCGGGCTCAAGGTCCTGGAGACCCTGCGCAACGAACTGGTGTCCAAGATGTTGCGCCTGCCCGTGCGGTTCTACGAGGACAACCAGGTGGGCATGCTCATGAGCCGGGTCATCATGGACGTGAACCAGATCCGCAACAGCCTGCCCTCCCTGGTCATGATGGTGCGCGAGACCATGTCCATGGGCTTCCTCATCGGCGTGGCCTTCTACCAGGACGCCTTTTTGGCCACCATGGCCCTGGTGGTGTTGCCCGTGGCCGTGTACCCCATCATCTATTTCGGGAAAAAGCTGCGCTCCAA
>JAEXTU010000416.1 GCA_023453335.1 Pseudomonadota bacterium
GGGGGCCGGGGCGGCCCGCGGCGACTCCGCCGTGGGCCTGGCCTGCGCCAACCTGCCCGAGTGCCGAGACGGGGTGCGCGGCGGGCCGGAGTGCCCCTTGCAGCAGGCCCTGGCCAGCGGCAAGCCCTGCGAGTCCGAATACTCCCAGGTGGACGCCGACGGCCGCCTGCGCCACTTCCTGGTGCGCACCGTGCCTCTGCGCAGCCCCTCCGGGCAGGTGCTCTCGGTAGTGCGCATCCGGCGCGATGTGACCCAGCGCAAGCTCATGGAGGTCAAGCTCCAGCAGTCCGAGAAGATGGCCGCCATCGGCGAGCTCTCCACCTACATCGCCCACGAGATCAGAAACCCCCTCTTCGCCATCGCCGGGTTCGCCAACTCGCTGTTGCGCTCCCCGCACCTGGACGCCTCGGCCCGGGAAAAGGCCGAGATCATCGGCCGGGAGTCGCGGCGGCTGGAGGGCATCCTCAAGAGCATCCTCAACTTCGCCCGGCCCATGGAGGCCGCCCCCGGGGAGATGGACCTCAACGCCGTGGTGCGCGACACCGTGGCCTTCCTGAGCCTGGGATGCGCCGACAACCTGTGCATGGAGGTGGACCTGGCCCCGGACCTGCCCCTGACCCGGGGCGTGCCCGACCTCCTCAAGCAGTGCCTGGTCAACCTGGTGAAGAACGGCCTGGAGGCCATGCCCGACGGCGGCCGGCTAGTGGTCTCCACCCGCCTGGAGCGGGACCGGGTGGCCCTGACCGTGGCCGACACCGGCCGGGGCATCCCGCCCGAGAACCTGGACAAGGTGTTCAACCCCTTCTTCTCCACCAAGGACCAGGGCGCGGGCCTGGGCCTGGCCATGACCAAGAAGATCGTGGAGGAGGCCGGGGGCAAGGTCCATCTGGAGAGCACCCCGGGCCGGGGCACCACCGTCACCCTGCTCCTGGCCCCGGTGCTGGCTGCCCCTGACCCTGCCGAGTTGGGCCCGGCCGAGCCCCAGGCCCCGGCCGGCGGGGCCTAAAAAAGACTTTACCAACTCTCTAGAAATTTTCTAAAAGGGACCCCAAACCGCCCGGAAACCCGGGTCTTGATGCTTTGGAGGTCCTGTGCGCGCCGTGGTCCTGGCCACCCGCAACCGCGGGAAGATCGCCGAGTTGTCCAAGCTTCTCGAAGGATTCTCCCTGGAGGTCTCGGGCCTGGACGCCTTTCCCTCGGTGGGGGAGGTGCCCGAGACCGGGGACACGTTTGCTGCCAACGCCCTGGAAAAGGCCCGCACCGTGGCCGGGCTCACCGGGCTGGTGGCGGTGGCCGACGACTCGGGCCTGGAGGTGGACGCCCTGGGCGGTGCGCCCGGGGTGTATTCCGCGCGCTACGCCGGGGACAAGGCCGGGGATGCGGCCAACAATGCCAAGCTCCTGGACGCCCTCAGGGACGTGCCCGCAGGCCGGCGCGCGGCACGGTTCCGCTGCGTCATGGCCGCGGCCGCCCCGAACGGCCAGACCCTGCTGGCCGAGGGGAAATGGGAGGGCGAGGTGGCCCTGGCCCTCACCGGCGAGGGCGGGTTCGGCTACGACCCCCTGTTCTTCGACCCCCGGCTGGGCCGCACCGCGGCCCAGCTCACCCGCGAGGAGAAGAACGCGGTGAGCCACCGGGGCCAGGCCATGCGGGCCCTGCTCGCGGCATGGCCGGAGTTCTGGGCCCGGGCCGGCCTTGAGAAATGACCCCAACTTGCGTACCGTCCGCCGGTCTGCGCCCGTTGCGGGGCGGGCGACCGGACGGGCACTGAACTTCCCCCCGCTGCGAGGAAACTGAGCCATGTGTGGAATCATTGGGTATTCGGGCCACCGACCGGCGGTGCCGGTGATCATGGAGGGCCTGAAGCGCCTGGAATACCGCGGGTACGACTCGGCCGGCGTGGCCTACGTGAGCGGCCGCGAACTCAAGATAGTGCGCTCCCCGGGCAAGCTCTCGGAGCTGGAGTGCAAGCTCTCGGACTGCAACGTGTCCCTGGCCCTGTCCGGCATGGGGCACACCCGCTGGGCCACCCACGGCGCGCCCGTGGAGAAGAACGCCCACCCCCCCCGCGACACCGCCGGCCGCCTGGCCCTGGTGCACAACGGCATCTTCGAGAACTACCAGGAGGTCAAGGACGAGCTGGCGGCCAAGGGCCACACCTTCTCCTCGGACACCGACACCGAGGTGCTGGTCCACCTGCTGGCCGAGGAGCTCAAGGCCGGGGGCACGGTGCTGGAGGCCCTGGCCCGGTCCCTGCGCCGGGTGGAGGGGGCCTACGCCGTGGTGGTGGTGGACCTGGAGAACCCCGGGGTCATCCACGCCGCGCGCAAGTCCAGCCCGCTCATCCTGGGCGCGGGCGTGGGCGAGAACTTCGTGGCCTCGGACATCCCGGCCTTTTTGCCCTACACCCGCAAGGTGGCCTTCCTGGAGGACGGGGACCTGGTGCGCCTGGACGCCGCCTCCTGGGAGGTCTTCCGCCTGGAGGACCTCTCCCCGGTCAAGAAGGAGTTGCACACCATCACCTGGGACGTGCAGGCCGCCCAGAAGGGCGGGTACAAGCATTTCATGCTCAAGGAGATCTTCGAGCAGCCCCGGGTCATCGCCGACTGCCTGGCCGGCCGGGCCGACGCGGCCGCGGGCACGGTGAAGCTCCCCGAGCTGGAGGGCATGGAGCCCCCGGCCCGGCTCACGCTGCTGGCCTGCGGCACCTCGTTCCACGCCGGCATGTGGGGCGCACAGCTCATCGAGAGCTGGGCGCGCATCCCCTGCGCGGTGGAGATCGCCTCGGAGTTCCGCTACCGCGACCTGATCCTGGGCAAGGGCGACACGGTGCTGGCCATCTCCCAGTCCGGCGAGACCGCGGACACCCTGGCCGGCATGCGCCGGGCCAAGGAGTTGGGAGCGGCGGTGCTGGGCCTGTGCAACGTGGTGGGCTCCAGCGTGGCGCGGGAGTCGGAACGGGTGGTCTACACCCAGGCCGGCCCGGAGATCTCCGTGGCCTCCACCAAGGCCATGTGCTCCCAGTTGGTGCTGCTCACCCTGCTCGCGGTGTACTGGGGCCGCCAGAAGGACACCCTGTCCACGGACGAGGCCAGGCAGGTGCTGGCCGGGCTCAAGGGCCTGCCCCGGCTCTTGGAGCACGAGCTGCCCCGCCTGCGCGACGAGGCCCTGGCCCTGGCCCGGGAGTATGCCGAGTCGCGCAGCTTCCTGTACCTGGGCCGCGGGCTCAACTACCCCCTGGCCCTGGAGGGCGCGCTCAAGCTCAAGGAGATCAGCTATATCCACGCGGAAGGCTATGCTGCGGGCGAGATGAAGCACGGCCCCATCGCCCTCATCGACCCCAAGTTCCCCACCTTCGCCCTGGCCCTGCGCGACGACCTGTTCGCCAAGGTGAAGAGCAACCTGCAGGAAGTCCGCGCGCGCAGCGGCCCCATCGTGGCCCTGACCAACGCCGGCCTGGACCTGCCCGCGGACCGCGCCTGGGTGCTGCCCGAGGTGTACGGCCCGCTCTCCGCCTTCCTGGCCCTGCCCTGCCTCCAGCTCTTCGCCTACGAGATGGCCGACTACCTGGGCAAGGACGTGGACCAGCCCCGCAACCTGGCCAAGAGCGTGACCGTGGAGTAGAATGAAACGCGCACTCCTGCTGGCTGTCCTGGCGGCCCTGGCCCTGGCCGCCCCGGCCCTGGCCGCCCATGCCGGCGGCGACCAGGATGCGGCCTTCCGCCAGGCCCTGGCCGAATTCCAGGCGGTGAGCGCCTCGGAGCAGAAGGCCGCGGTGCGGGACAACTGGACCCGCGCCCTGACCTATTTCCGCGAGGCCCTGAACCAGGACCCCGCCAGCGAACTGGGGGCCAAGTCCCTGTACTACATGGGCCGGGTCTACCAGGAGCTGGGCCAGCGCTCCTTCCTGCACACCGACTTCTCCCAGGCCGCGGACTTCTTCCAGCGGGCGGTGAACCGCTTCCCGGCCAAGCACCCCTGGGTGGACGACTGCCTGTACCGCAAGGCCGAGATCAGCGTTCGCCGCCTGGACTCCCCGGAATCCGCCAAGGCCGACCTCAAGCTCCTGCTCTCCCGCTTTCCGGACGGCGACCAGGCGGACGCCGCACGCAAACTCCTGGCCGAACTCACCCGTTCCGCCCCCGCGGCCGCGTCCGACTCCGGCGGCCGCTCCGGCGGTCCCAAGCCCCAGGCCAAGGCCGGGATCAATACCGCCTACTACGCCGCGGTGAAGCAGTTCAAGGCCATGGAGTCCAGGAAGACGGCCCGCGACCAGTACGTGCGCGCCTCCCGCGAATTCGAGGAGATCGCCGGCCGGGACCCCGACGGCCCCTTTGCCGGACGCGCCCTGTTCTACGCCGCCTCCGCGGCCGAGGCCGGCGGCGAGTCCGGCCGCAAGGCCGACGACCTGCGCCGGGCCGCAGACCTCTTCGGCAAGGCTGCCCGCGCCTTCGAGTCCAAGGACTCCTGGGTGGACGACTGCCTCATGCGCCGGGCCAAGCTCCTGGTCCGCCTGGGCAATGGCGACCTGGCTTACGGCGACCTGCTCCAGATCGTGCACGAGTTCCCCAAGGGCGACCAGGCCGAGGCGGCCAAGGCCATGCTCCGCACCATGGACGAGGCTCGGGCCGGCGCCAAATCCCTGGCCGCGCCCAAGGCCCCGGAGCCCGCCCCGACTCCCGCACCTGCCCCGGCATCGGCCCAGGCCGCAGCCGAACCCCAGGCAACCCCGGCCCCGGCCGGTTCGGGCGCCGCCACCCTCACCGACGTGCGCTTCTTCACCAGCGACGACTACACCCGCATCGTCCTGGACCTGGACAAGCCCGCGGCCTACGAGCACCATCCCCTCCCCGCGGACCCGGCGCACCAGAAGAGCCACCGCATGTACCTGGACCTCAAGGACACCCGGCTCTCGGCCCAGGCCAGCCGAACCCAGGACGTACCGGCCAGCTTCCTCCAGTCGGTGCGCGCCGGCCAGTACGACCCCGCCACCACCCGGGTGGTGCTCGATTTCCAGGAACTCAAGCAGTACCATGTGTTCGCCCTGGACAACCCCTACCGCATCGTCATCGACGTTTACGCCTCGGGCAGCAGCGCGGCCAAGGCCGAGCCCAAGGCCGAACCGGAGAAGCCCAAGGCCCAGGCCGCGGACAAGCCCAAGTCCAAAGAGCCCGGCGCGCCCAAGGCCTCGGCCAAGGCCGCGCCCGAGCCTGCGCCCGGGGAGAGGAACAAGAAGGTGGCCGGCGACGTGCTGGCCCAGCTGGGCATGACCATCGAAACCGTGCTCATCGACGCCGGCCACGGCGGCAAGGACCCGGGCTGCATGGCCAAGGTGAAGGCCCCGGGCGGGTACGTGGAGGTCATGGAGAAGAACGTCACCCTGCACATGGCCAAGATCCTGGGTTCGCTGCTCCAGTCCAAGGGCTACAAGGTCATGTACACCCGGGATGACGACCGCTACGTGAGCCTGGAGGACCGATCGGTCATGGGCAACCTCAAGAAGGCCGACCTGTTCATCTCCCTGCACGTGAACGCCAACACCGACGACGACGTGCGCGGCCTGGAGACGTACTTCCTGGGCAAGGCGCGCAAGGACAAGGAGCTGCGCCTGGCCGCGTACGAGAACAACGTGGACCCGGTGAAGATCTCCGACACCCAGAAGATCGTGCTGGACCTGGTGCACAGCTTCAAGATCGAGGAGTCCAAGGTCCTGGCCGACGACGTGCAGAAGCGCGTGGTGCGCGACCTGCGCGCCAAGTGGGAGGGGATCAACGCCCATGGGGCGCGGCCCGCGCCCTTCTTCGTGCTCATCGGGGCCAAGATGCCCGCCATCCTGGTGGAGATCGGCTACCTCACCAACCCGGCCGAGGCCCCCCGCCTGCTGGACGAGAGCTACCTGAGGTCCCTGGCCGGCGGCATCCTGGACGGCATCGAAACCTACAAACGCGGCCTCAGGGTGGCCGGCATGGGGACCATGGGGGGATAGCGCCGCGGCCAGGCCGAGAACGCCGACGAAGAGATTCCCTGGGTTAGGCTTCTCCTTTACTCCTTCCCCCGGATTGGCGTAGACTCTTCATGCGCCGGGCCAGATTCGGTCCGGCGCTCGTGCCCCTTGCGGGCGCGGCCGCATT
>JAEXTU010000424.1 GCA_023453335.1 Pseudomonadota bacterium
CGGCCAGGAAGACCATCCTGGCCTTTGCCGCGAACCTCTACCGGGCGCACCGCCAGCGCATCGACGCGCTGCTCGCCGCCTGGTGATCCGTCTTCAGGATTTCTTGCCGGCCTCGGCGGGCTGGCCGGCAAAGACCACGGTGCGCCGGGTCGTGAAGTCGTGCCCCGCGGCCAGGGCCGCGATCTGCTCGGCGATGCGCGCCCCGGCCTCGGCCGAGGGGTGCAGGGGGTCGGCGTAGTCCCCGGGCGTCCGCACCAGGTTGTGCATGTCCAGCACCGGCAGCCCGAACTTGATGGCCGTGTCCAGGATGGCGGCGTTGAACACGGTAAGGCCCGAGGCCAGGGCCTGGCGCATGTTCTGGTGGGGCGGGTTGGGGGTGAACAGGGTGGAGACCGCCACCGGCAGCCTGAGGTTCAGGAGGTTGCGGAGCATGGCCTCGTACTTGTCCCGGAATCCTTCCTGGATCACGGTGAGCTGCTCGAACAGGGCGATGGCGTTGATGTTCTTCTTGAAGAAAATGCCTTCGTGCTTCATGGCGTCCGCCATGCCCACGCTGACCACCAGCAGGGAGGCCTCGGAGGGCACCTTCTTGGCCTGGGCGATGACCTCCAGGATGCCGTTGCCGTCCAGGGCCCGGGACACGGCCTTGACCCCCTCGGGCAGGCGGGCGCGCAGGAGTTCCAGGATGGAGGCCCCCTGCGGCGCGTATTTCACGTTGTTGAGGGACGAGTCGCCGAGGAGCACGATGGTGGGCATGGGGCGCCTGCCTGGGTGGGGTTGCCCGTAAGGATACCTGCGGCGCGTTGCGGTATCAAGCCGTCCGGGCGGGGTTGGCTCCCATGCCGCTCTCCATGAGCAGGTGGAAGAAGGCCTGCACGTAGCGGCCGGAGACCACGTCCGGCAGCTTGAAGGCCGGCATGCGCCGGGGCAGGAAGCCCGAGGTGTAGGCAAAGAAGATCTGCCCGGAGAGCCGGTCCAGGGCCGGGCCCAGGAGTTCGTCCCAGAGCTCGGCCTTGGTGTCCGCGGGCAGGCCGTCGCTGCGGCACTGCAGGGGCCGGCGGTCGTAGAGCAGGCACCGGCCCGCGGCCAGCAGGGGGCAGGAGGCCCCGGCGTCGGTGAGGCAGAACTCGGCCTCGTCCGCGGCCTGGCTGGCGATGGTCTGCCGCTCCTGCTGGGCGGTGTCCACCGCGCTGGCGATGATGGCCAGGCGCTGTTCGCTCTCCAGGGTGGTGTTGAGGGCGTGGGTGAGCACCACCGCCTCGGCCAGGGTCAGGCCCACCGGGGTGCGGCAGCAGCGGTCGTGGTCCTGGCCGCAGCGGCCGGCGTCGCGGGCCTCCAGGCTGAAGAGGTCCTCGGTGCGCATGACCATGGCCTGGTACTCGGCAAAGAAGGGCGAGAGGTCCACCAGGTGCCGGAACTCCAGGGAGGGCTCGCGCACCGTGAGCTTGCCCGCGGCCTTGCCGTACTTGCGGATGGTCCGCCACTGGGCGAAGTTGGCCGGCTTGGAGCGCAGGCGCCTCAGTTTGCGGTCGGCCAGCTTGTGGCCCAGGCCGCGGCGCAGCAGGTAGGCGTTGAGCACCGTGCCGGTGCGGCCGATGCCGTGCCGGCAGTGGATGAGCACCTTCTTCCCGAGGTAGATGGCCTCGTCCAGCCAGGCCAGGCCCTTTTCCAGCTCGGCCAGGTCCGGGGCCTCCTCGTCGTGCACCGGCAAATAGTAGACCTCGAATCCGTGCCTGGCCTCGATGTCGTGCAGGTCGCAGAACTCGGCGCAGAGGTTCATGATGGCGGTGACGCCCTGTTCGCGCAGGCTGTCCAACTGGTCGAAGGACATGGGCGCGCCGCCCACGGCCAGGTTGTCGGTGACCCAGGTCAGGGGATAGGCCGGGGCCTGGTCGCTCATGCCGGGAATTCCGCGGGGGCCCCGCGCTTGTCCAGGAATTCCTGCACCAGGGCGTCCACCTGGGATTCGCCGGTGAGCCCCATATCCATGAGCCGGGTGATGGCCAGCAGATAGCCCAGTTCGGCCAGGCGCTTCTGGATGTCGGTTTCGCTGCGCCGGGCGTAGCGGGCGTCCAGCATGTCCCCCCGGGTCTCCACCGTGAACCCGAAGTGGCCGAGCACCCGGGCCAGGAAGAGCAGGCGCAGCCGCCGGCCCTCGGCGTGGCCGCCCCCGCCCTTGAAGCGGAAGGCCACGTAGTTCTTGTGCTCGTCCGACCCGCAGAAGGTGTCCACCACCGAGAAATGGTAGCCGAAGCGCAGCATGAGGTGCAGGTAGTTGGCCGAGATCACCGCGTAGCTGGCCAGCAGCTTGGAGGCGGGGTCGAAGATCCCGCCGCTCACCCGGTCGAACTCCTCCCAGTCCACGTGCAGCTGGCGGTCGGACCAGGCCACGTCCGGGTCGGCCAGCCCGTACCAGAAGGCCCACAGGGGCTGGCTCTTGAAGTCGTTGGGGGTGATCTCCGCCGCGTCTCGGGCCGCGGGGAACAGGCCGTCCTCCTGGTCCAGCACGTACATGGCCAGGGGCAGGCC
>JAEXTU010000002.1 GCA_023453335.1 Pseudomonadota bacterium
CGCGAGGCCTGGCGACGCCCCGACGACCGGCCCGGCCGCGGCCACGAGGAATGGTTCACCTTCATCCTGGAACGAATCGCGGGCTGACGCCCACACTTCCCGCCGCCGGCCTCGCCCAGGCCGTCCACCCGGCCCACGGCCCGCTGCCCCGTGACCCCGAGGTTCGTTTTCATGGCCTCGGGCATGGGGAACAGGCCAGGGTCCAGGCAGCGCACCTGGCCGCAGTTCAGGCAGTGGAAATGGCAGACCCGCTGCGCGGAACGGCCGCTGCAATAGCGCAGGGAGCGGTCCCCGGCCGAGGAGCGCGACGCCAGGCCCTGCGCCACCAACAGATCCAGGATGCGGTAGAGGGTGACCCGGTTCACCGCGGCCTCGCCGCCCACCGCGGTATGGATGTGGCGGGGGGCGCGGGCCTCGGATTCGGCCAGCAGGTGGGAGAGCACCAGGATTCGGGCCCGGGTGGGCCGCACGCCCCGGGCGGCCAGCAGCTCCCGGGCGCGCTCGGCCAGGGACCCGGTGACCAGGGGCTGGGGACTCATGCCCCTGCTCCGGCCCGGCCCCCGCTGCGGCGCGCGGCCAGGGCCAGGCGCTGCGCGAAGAACCCCGCCGCGGCCACGGCCACGATGCAGGCCCCGGAGGTCAGGTCCAGGGCGTAGGCCAGGGCCAGCCCGGCCAGGCAGAACCCGGCCGAGAGCAGACCCGCCCGCCACATCATGCCCCCCACCGAGCGCGCCCCGGACTGGGCCATGCTGGTGGGGATGGTCAGGAGGGCCATGACCATGATGAGCCCCACCACCCTAATGACCATGACCACCGTGGCCCCCACCATGGCCAGGAGCAGGAAGTGCATGGCCCGCACCGGAACCCCGCGGGTGGCGGCGAACTCCCGGTCGAAGGACACGGCCAGGAGGTCCTTCCAGAAGTACAGGGTGAGGCCCAGGATGGCGGCGTCCAGCCCGGCCATGAGCCAGAGGTCGGAGGCGGGCACGGCCAGGATGCTGCCGAACAGGTAGCTCATGAGGTCCGCGGCGTAGCCCGGGGTGAGGTCCAGGAGGATGATGCCCAGCGCCATGCCGCAGGCCCACAACGCGCCGATGAGGGTGTCCGCCCCCTCGCCGCCGTCGGCCGTGGCCCGGGCCATGACCCCGGAGGCGGCCAGGGTGAAGCCCATGGTGCAGGGCAGGACCGGCCAGCCCAGGAAATAGGCCAGCCCCACCCCGCCGTAGGCCGCGTGGGCAACGGCCCCGGCCAGGAACACCACCCGGTTGACCACCACCAGGGTGCCGATGATGCCGCAGGCCAGGCTGGCCAGGAGCCCGGCCAGCAGGGCGTGGCGCATGAACTCGTAGGACAGGGCGTCGAACATCCGCTACTCCTCGTGCTCGGCCAGCACCCGGTGGGGGATGTGGCCGTGGGCGATGAGCTCCACCGGACAGCGGTGGCCGTTCTCCTGGCCGTACATCATGCGCAGCATGTCCGCGTCCACCTCGGGCGCGTCGTGGAAGTGCACGGTGCGGTTCACGCAGGCCACGCTCTTCACCCCGCAGCCGATGACCGACAGGTCGTGGCTCACGTACACGATGGTCATGTCCCGGTTGAGGCCGGCCAACAACTCGAACAGGGCGGTCTTGCCCCCGGCGTCCACGCTGGCGGTGGGCTCGTCCAGAAGCAGGATCTCCGGCTCGGCCACCAGGGCGCGGGCGATGAAGGCCCGCTGCTGCTGCCCGCCGGAAAGCTCGGCCAGGCGGCGGTGCTCCAGGCCGGCCAAGCCCACCCGCTCCAGGGCGGCGCGGGCGCGGTCCGTCTCCGCTGCGCTGTAGCCCAGGCCCCGGGCCGTGCGGCCCACTAGGCCCATGCGCACCGCGTCCTGCACCGTGACCGGGAAGTCCACCCGGGGCCTCAGCAGCTGGGGCATGTAGCCCATGCGGCTCCGCGCCCGGGCCGGCGGCCCGCCGAACACCCGCAGCATCCCAGTGGTGGGGGCCAGGGAGCCGAGCAGCAGCTTGAGCAGGGTGGACTTGCCCCCGCCGTTGGGGCCCAGCACCGCCAGGTAGTCACCCCGGTGCAGGACCAGGTCCACCCGGTCCAGCACCGGATTGCCCGGGGCGTAGGCGAAACTGACGCCGGACAGTTCGGCGACTATCTCGCGCATCTCATTTCCTGGTCGCGGCCACGGCCAGGGAGCGGGCCACGCGGCGCAGGTTGTCGGCCCAGTCGTCGGCCAGGGGATCGGCCTCCACCAGCACCGCCCCGATCTCCTGGGCCACCACCTGGGCGGTGCGCCTGGAGAACTGCGGGGCCACGAAGATGGCCTTGATGCCGTGCTCGCGGCCCTGGTCCACGATGTGCCGGAGCATCTTGGGGCTGGGCTCCTTGCCCTCCACCTCGATGGAGACCTGGGTGAGGCCGAAGTCGCGGGCGTAATAGCCCCAGGAGGGATGAAACACCATGAACTCCCGGGAGGGCAGGTCCGCCAGCAGGACGGCCAGGTCCCGGGCCAGGGCGTCGCACTCCGCGGCAAAGGTCGCATAGTTGGCCGCGTACTCGTCCGCGCCCGAGGGGTCCAGCCTGGCCAGGGCGTCGCGCATGGTCGCGGCCTGAATCTTGGCCAGGGCCGGGGAGAGCCAGACGTGCGGGTCGAGCAGGCCGTGCTGGTGCTCTTCCTTGCCATGCCCGTGCCCTGCTTCGGGCTCTTCCTCGGCCATGGGCGACTTGGCGATGCCCGCGTCGGTGGGCACCACCAGCATGGCCGGGTTGGCGGCCCGGAACTTGGGCAGCCAGGCCTCCTCCAGCTCCAGTCCCACGCTGAAATAGGCCGCGGCCTTGGCCAGGGCCTTCATCTGGCCGGGCTTGGGCTCGTACACGTGGGGGTCGGCCCCGGCCGGAACCAGGGTCACGATGTCCACCCGCTCCCCGCCGACCTTCCGAAGGAAATAGGCCTGGGGCTCGATGGTCGCGGCCACGGTGAGGTGCCCGGCCGCCCGGGCCAGGGCCGGGCCGTTCGCCAGGCCAAGGCCGGTGAGCAGGCACAGGGCGAGGGTGAAGGCAATCGTACGCATGCAGACCTCCTAGCGGAGAGCGCCATTTTTTGCAACCGAGTTGCATTTTTTCTGGCCTGTTTTGCAACTCAGTTGCATCTCTTGTCAAGCCCCGTGGCCGGAATGGCCCGGGGACAGCCCTACCAGGCGTAGGGTTCGCTTTCGTTGACCAGGAAGACGAAGGGGATGTCCGGGGGCGTGGTGGGAGCCACCGCGCGGGCCACGAACAGGTGCTGGGGATCCACGGCCACGGCCAGGACCCCGGGCAGGGAGACCGGGGACTCCAGGTGGCGGTCCGCGGGCCGGGTCTCGCCCAGGGCCTCGACCCAGGCGCCGTCCGTGGGCAGCTCGCCCGGGGCCTTGACCACGTAGCCCGCGGCCACGGTATCGGCCAGGCAGCAGACCACCACCGGCCGGAGCAGGACGAAGCGGTGCGCGGCGTCCAGGCCGGGATCGCGGCGCGCCACCCCGCGCACCGCCACCCGGCCCGAGGGCCGCTTGCGGGACACCAGGGTCTGGAGTTCGGCCACATTCATGC
>JAEXTU010000056.1 GCA_023453335.1 Pseudomonadota bacterium
CGATGGTGGTGGTCTTGCCGCTGCCCGTGGCCCCGCAGAACAGGACCAGGCCGGAGCGCAAGGCGGCCAGCTCCCTGAGTTCGGGCAGCAGGTTGAGCTGCTCCAGGGTGGGCACCTTGCCGGGGAGGAAGCGCACGGCCATGGACAGGCCGCGCACGGAACTGAAGATGTTCAGGCGCAGGCGGGCGCCCTGCAGGGACAGGGCCAGGTCCACGGACCAGCGGTGGCGCAGCACCCCCTTCTGGCGCGGGTTGAGCAGGATGTTGACCAGCTCGTCCACTTCCTGGGGGCTGAAGGTCACGTCCTTCTGCACGAAGAGCTGCCCGTGCCGGCGGCAGACCACCGGGTGGCCGCTGGCCAGGTGCAGGTCGGATATCTCCTGGCCGAGGCAGGCCTTGACCAATTTCTTGAACTTTTCCATGTCGTTGCTCCGATGCGGGACCCAGGTCCCGGCGCGCCCGGTGTAGCAACCGCCGCGGCCGGTGTACAGTGCCAGACGTTGCGCCTTCTGGATAGCCGTGTTGGGAAATTTCTTTATTTTTCCTGAAAAACTCCCTAGTATTCCGGAATATACCCATACAAGGCGGTCGGAACGCAAGCCTCGGCGAGCGGCCCGAGGACCCGAAGGAATACCGATTCATGCGTGATTCATACGTGCGTTTTGGCACCATCGTCGTCCTGCTGCTCGGGCTTGCGGTTCTGGCCGAGGCCGCCGCACCGGCGCAGGCCGCGGAGCGGGAACTGGTGCTGGGCATGTCCGCGGCCTTCACCGGGCCGTCCCGCGGCCTGGGCCTCGAACTCTACCGCGGGTCCATGGCCTATTTCCGGCACGTGAACGATACCGGCGGCCTGTACGGCCGCACCATCGCCCTGCGGGCCATGGACGACGGCTACAACCCCGGTCCGGCCATCCTGAACACCATCCAACTCATCGAGTCCGACGACGTGCTGGCCCTGTTCGACTACGTGGGCACCCCCACCGTGACCCGGGTCCTGCCCCTGCTCAAGAAATTCGAGGAACGCCACATCCTGCTCCTGTTCCCCTTCACCGGGGCCGAGCCCCAGCGCCGCCCCCCCTATGACGCCCTGGTCTTCAACCTGCGCGCCTCCTACCTCCAGGAGACCAAGGCCTTGGTGGACAAGCTGGTCTCCCTGGGCCGCAGCCGCATCGCGGTGTTCTACCAGGTGGACGCCTACGGCCGCAGCGGCTGGTACGGGGTGCAGCAGGCCCTGGCCGCGCACGGGCTGTCCATCGCCGCCGAGGCCACCTACCGCCGCGGGGCGGGCTTCGCCGGCTCCATGGCCGAGCAGGTCAGGATCATCGCCAAGGCGCAGCCCGACGCGGTGGTCTCGGTGGGCTCCTACGAGGCCTGCGCCGCGTTCACCCGGGACGCCCGGGACGCGGGGCTCACCATGCCCATCGCCAACATCAGCTTCGTGGGCAGCCAGAACATGGTGAACCTCCTGCACAAGGCCGGCGAGGAGAACCACAAGGACTACAGCAAGGGACAGATCATCACCCAGGTGGTCCCCTCCTACGAGGACCTGACCCTGCCCGTGGTGGCCGAGTACCGGCAGCTCATGGACCGCTACGCCGACACCCCGCTGCCCGAGCCGGCCCATGCGCCCGGCCCCGAGTACGTCCCCCTGCGCTACAGTTTCACCAGCTACGAGGGCTTCCTGAACGCCAAGGTCCTGGTGGAGGCCATGCGCGCCTTTGGCCACGCGCCCACCCGGGACGACATGCGCCAGGTCCTGGAGCACTTCACCGCCGGCGACATCGGCATGGGCAGCCCGGTCAGCTTCGGCCCGCAGCGCCACCAGGGGCTGAGCACGGTCTATTTCACCACGGTGCACGAAGGCGCGGTGGTTCCCATCCGGAACTGGGCGGAGTGGGCCAAGTGAGGCTTTCCGCCCTGCATGCCCGCATGCTGGTGGTCACCATCATCCTGTTCGGGGTGGTGGCCACCTTCTCGGCGGTGCTGACCCTGGTCATTCTGCACCGCCACCTGACCGACGAATATGTGAGCAAGGGTTCGGCCATCGCCGAGAGCATCGCGGCCCAGGCCGCGGAGCTCATCCTCACCCGGGACCCGGCCACCATCCAGGCGGCCATGGACCAGTACCTCCAGATCGAGGGGGTCTCCTTTGTCTACGTGGTGGACGACGCCGGCCGCCTGGTGTCGCACACCTTCTCCCCGGAACCCCCGGCCGGGATGCTCGGCGTGCGCGGCGACCCCTCCCGGATCACGGTGGCCGAGATGGCCTCGCCCGCGGCGGGCAACCACATCCATATCACCGCACCCATCCTGGCCGGGGCGGCCGGGTACGTGCACGTGGGCATGGACAAGGCCATCATCACCCGCCACCTCTGGTCCGCGGGCATCAAGCACGAGGGCCTCATGCTGGCGCTGTTCCTGGCCAGCAGCGCAGTGCTCTACCTCCTGGTGAACCGCATCTCCCGGCCCCTGACCGAACTGACCGAATACGCAGCCCGGCTGGCGGCCAAGGACTTTGCCGCGCCCATGGAGATTACCGCGGGCGGCGAGGTGGGCGCCCTGGCCTGGACCATGCGCTTCATGGCCGGGGAGATCTCCGGGCTGGTGGGCGGGCTCACCCGGGAGGTGGACCGGGCCACCTCGGACCTCAAGGAGACCCTGGGCCAGCTGCGGGCCATCATCGGCAACATGGCCGACGGGCTTCTGGTGCTGGACCGGGACAGCCGCATCACCCTAGCCAACCCGGCCCTGGGCCAGATGTTCGGCATGGACCCCGCCACCCTGCCCGGCCAGGAGGCCGACCCCTGCTTCGGCGCGGTGGTGGCGGACCTGGCCCACTCGGCCATGGACTCCCCGGGCCGTGCGGCCGAGGCCGAGGTGGTCCTGGGCCAGGGCCGCACCGGCAAGGCCGCGGCCACGGCCATCCTGGACCTTCCCGGCGGGAGCGGGCCCAAGGTTCGCGGCGCGGTGCTCCTGTTCCGGGACATCACCCGGGAGAAGGAAATCGACGCCATCAAGACCGACTTCATCACCACCGTGTCCCACGAACTGCGCACCCCGCTCACCTCGGTGCTGGG
>JAEXTU010000075.1 GCA_023453335.1 Pseudomonadota bacterium
GCAATATATTGCCGGTCTTGCCCGGGATTTGCGCCGACTGGAGTCCACCCTGAAACACGGGAGCCCGGGGAGGGGGGGAACCCCCCGCAGTCCGGGGTTCCCCTGGCGTTTGCTTGGGATATCCCGCTTGACGCGGCGGCCGGATAACGGCAATATCTTGCCGGTCAGCAGGCGGGGCCGGGCTGGGACGGCAGGCGGAACTATTCGGCAGCCAATGCTTTTCCGTTGGCCGACAAGGGCCGGGACCGGGTGGAGCGACACCGGCCGGACAGGGGGGACGGATGGCCACGCAGGACGTGAGCGGCAATATCTTGCCGGCAGGGGCGCGGGGCTCCATGGTGGCGGCCCTGGGCGGGGGGGTGGAGTTCCATTTCCGCTCCGCGGTCATGCGCAACCTGCACCGGGTGGCGGCCCAGGTGGCGCCCTCGGACGCGCCGGTGCTCATCACCGGGGAGAGCGGCACCGGCAAGGAACTCTTCGCCCGGCTCCTGCACACCCTGTCCACCCGGGCGGACAAGGCCTACGTGCCGGTGAACTGCGGCGTGCTCAAGGGCGAGCTGTTCGCGGACAAGTTCTTCGGGCACGAGCCCGGGGCCTTCACCGGCGCGGTGCGTCTCCAGAGAGGGAGTTTCGAGCTGGCCGAGGACGGCACCCTGTTCCTGGACGAGGTGGGCGAGATTCCCGGGACCAACCAGGTGGATTTCCTGCGGGTGCTGGAGGAGAAGCGATTCCGCCGCCTGGGCGGGGCCAAGGACCTGCCGTTTCGCGCCCGCATCGTGGCCGCCACCAACCGGGTGCTCCAGGACATGGTGCGCGAGGGCGAGTTCCGCGCCGACCTGTTCTACCGCCTGAACGTCATCCCCATCGCCATCCCGCCCCTGCGGGAGCGCAGCGAGGATATCCCGCTCCTGGCCGCCCATTTCCTGGACCACTACCGGGTGCGCTACCACCGGCCGGACATGGTGCTCTCTCCGGACACGGTGCAGGTGCTGGCGACCTATTCCTGGCCGGGCAACGTGCGCGAGCTCAAGAACCTCATCGAGCGCCTGGTGCTCCTGCACGAGGGCGGGGCCATCACCCCCGCGGACCTGCCCCTGGAGATGGAGATGGAGGTGGCCTGCACCCCGGGCGGGGAGGGGCCGGCCTGCCTGTCCCTGGACGCCGCGGTCAAGGAGGCCGAGATCCGCGCCATCCGCCGCGCCTTCAAGGCCGCGGGCGCCAGCAAGGCCGAGACCGCCCGCCTCCTCCAGATCAGCCCCCGCACCCTGCGCTGGAAGCTGGCCCAGCTTCGGCTCAAGCTCTAGGATTCCTGCTGGTCCGGGTCCGCGCCCGCGGCCACCGGCAGGGTGAAGGCGAAGGTGCTGCCCGCGCCGGGCGCGCTCTCCACCCAGATGACCCCGCCGTGCTGCTCCACGATCTGGCGGCAGATGGCCAGGCCCAGGCCCGAGCCCCCGGGCTTGTCGGTCAGGGTGTCCCCGATCTGCTGGAACTTCTCGAAGATGCGCGCCTGGTCCGCCGGGGCGATGCCCCGGCCGGGGTCGGCGACGCTCACCTGCACCACCCCGTCCCCGGCCCGGACCGTGCAGCGCACCGCGCCGGCCTCGGTGAACTTCACCGCGTTGGACAGGAGGTTGATGAGCACCTGGAGCAGGCGGTCCCGGTCCCCCAGCACCGGGGGCAGGCTGTCCGGGCAGTCCCGGTCCAGGGCCAGGCCCTTCTGCTCGAACAGGGCGGCGGTGGCCTCGGCCGCCCGGTTCACCAGGATGCGCACCGGCAGGGCCTCCAGGCGGAACACCACCTTGCCCGCCTCCAGCTTGGCGATGTCCAGCACGTCGTTGATCAGGTCGGTGAGCCGCTCCCCCTCGCTGACCATGATCCGGAGGTTGCCCTCGACCTGGTTCACCGCCCGGTCGGTGCGGGAGTCGCCCAGGGGCAGCCTGGGGAAGATGTGCTCGGCCAGGCGCTTGTGCACCATCTTGGCGAAGCCCACCACCGAGGTGAGCGGGGTGCGCAGCTCATGGGAGACCATGGACAGGAAGTCGGTCTTGGTCCGGTTGGCGCGCTCCGCGTCCTCCTTGGCCGCGGCCAGCTGGGCGGTGCGCTCGGCCACCCGCTGCTCCAGCTCCTCCCGCCGGCGCAGGAGTTCGGCCTCGGCCGACTTGCGCCGGGTGATGTTGCGCACGATGGCCAGGACCTTGCCCCGCACCAGGGGGAGCAGCCGGGCCTCGAAATGCTCGCTGCGGCCCTCCAGCACCACGGCGTACTCCAGCTCCACCGGGTCGCCGTCGGTCCCCTGGTTGCGCAGGGCCGGGGCGAAGAGCTCCGGCCGGCAACAGATGGGGACCTCGGCGAGGTTTTTGCCCAGGACCTCCGCGGCCGGGAAATTGTAGCGGGGGTTGCGGCCGCCCTTGTAGTCCACCACCTGGCCCGCGGCGTCCAGCCAGAAGAAGGAGTCCGGGAAGGCGGTGAACACCGCCCGCAGCTCGGCGTTCTTCTGGAGCAGCTCCTCGGAGCCCAGCTCCAGGGACCGCTCGGTGAGCTCCCGGTCGTCGTCGAACTGGCGGTAGGCCTCGTCCACCACCCGGAGCAGATCCTCCAGGCCGGGGGGCGGGCCGTTGTCCCGGAACAGGCGGGCCATCTGGCGTTTGAGCAGGCGGTGCACGGCCTCACGCCTCGCCGAAGGTGGTGACGGTCATGGTCTGGTTGTGCAGCTCGCAGTCGCCGCCCTTGCGGAAGGGCGCGATCTCGCCGAAGGAGTAGAACCCGGCCAGCACCGTGCCCGGGCCGAACACCTCGCGCACCGCCTCCAGCTCCTCCTCCACCAGCTGCTTGAGCACCATGCGCCGGCCCACGCAGCTCACCAGCACGGCCAGGGCCGGCTTGGCCGCTCCGCAGTCCAGGGCGGCCCGGGCCGCACCCAGGGCCCCGTCCACCAGGCCGTTGGGGTTGGCCTTCATGAGCCGGGCGTAAGCCCCCTGCGGGATGTCGCCGGCAAAGGTCATGCTCTGGCCGGCCTCGTCCACGGCCAGCACGGTGCGCACCACCGGGTGGGCCGCGTCCGCGCAGCGGATGCTCAGGGGGAAGAGCAGGCCCGAGCCGGGCAGGCCCGCGGCGTGCTTGCCCAGGTACTGCTTGTAGAGCTCCAGGGCCGAGGTCCCGTCCATCTCGTGCAGCACGTTGCCCTGGGCCGAGGTGACCAGCCGCTCCGGGCCGAAGGGGTCCCAGCCTCCCAGGGAGCCGTAGCCCACCCGCAGGCGGTCGCCGTAGAAGCCCACCGCGGTCACCGCCCCGGTCCGCGGTTGGCCGTCCACCAGCACCCGGGTCTCCTTGAACGCGCCCTGGTCCGCGGCCAGGCCGCCGGTGATGGTGGCCGAGTCGGGCAGCACCGCCTCCAGCCCCAGCACCAGGTCGCTGCCGTTGACGCACAGCCCGTCCGAGAGCACGAACACGTGGCGCAGGCCCGCGGGGTCCAGGCGGCGGGCCAGGGCCTCGCCCGCGGAGCGGCTGTCCGCATG
>JAEXTU010000099.1 GCA_023453335.1 Pseudomonadota bacterium
TCTCCAAGAAGCCCCACTCCTTCCGCGGGGTGCAGAAGATGGCCAAGGACCTCAAGCCCGACGAGCTCAAGGGCTGCTACGCCTGCCACACCACGGGCTACGGCAAGCCCGGCGGGTTCGTGGACGAGAAGTCCACCCCGGACCAGGCCCAGGTGGGCTGCGAGACCTGCCACGGCCCGGGCTCCACGCACGCCGAGGCCGGCGACCGCAAGAGCATCACCCGCAAGCCCTCCCTGGAGTCCTGCACCCGCTGCCACAACGCCGAGCGGACCGGGGTGTTCAACTTCAAGCCGCTGCTCTATTCCGGCGCGCACAAGTAGGGGGGAGCCATGTTCGAACTCGTGTCCCGCCGGCTCAACCTCAAGGTCGGCCTCATCGTGGCCGGCATCGCCCTGGCGGTGTTCGCGGTGCAGGGCTTCATCACCGCGCAGGGCCAGCGCACGGCCATGATCGACCTCATGCTGGAGGGGGAGCGCAGCTCCGCCGAGCTGTTGCGCGCGGCCATCGAGGGCCCCATGGTCAAGGGCGACGACGAGGGCACCCGCGCCCGCCTGGAGCAGGTGGCCAAGGACCACCCCGACACCCGCATCTACCTGACCAACTACAAGGGCGAGGTGACCTACTCCACGCACACCGGGGCCGAGGGCAAGGCCCTGGCCGCCCTGGAGCGCGACCCCAAGGTGCAGGCCGCCGCGGCCGCCGGGCTCAAGGCCGCCAGCACCGCCGGCTTCGTGTACCGGGAGGGGGGCCGCGACCATTCGGCCTACCTGGTCTCCATCCCCAACGCCCCGGCCTGCCACCACTGCCACGGGGCCAGCGAGCCGCTGCTCGGCGAGATGCTGGTGACCTCGGACGTGTCCGCCACCATGGCCGGCATCGCCGGCCGCACCTGGGTCAACGCCGGGGTGTCCCTGGCCGGGCTGGCCGCGCTCCTGGCCGGCATCCTCCTCTTCGTGCGCTCCTCGCTGCTCTCGCGCATCCAGGTCATCACCGGGGCCAGCGACGCGGTGACCAAGGGCGACTACAACAGCTCCTTCACCGTGCCCGGCCGGGACGAGCTGGCCACCCTGGCCGGCAACCTGCACGCCATGGTCGGGGACCTCAAGAACCGGCTGGGCTTCGCCCAGGGCATCCTGGACGGCATGACCATGCCCTGCGTGGTGGTGGACACCGAGCTGCGCATGACCTTCCTGAACCAGGCGCTCGTGGACATCATGGAGGTGGGCGGCCGGCCGCAGGACCACCTGGGCGGCCGGGTGGACGAGTTCTTCTACGGCGAGCGGCGGGAGAACACCGCCACCAACCGCGCCCTGACCACCCGCCAGCCGGTGGTGGGCTCCGAGCGCGAGATGCACACCCGCAAGGGCCAGGTGCGCATCGTGCGCATCGACTCCGCCCCGCTCCTGGACCTGGACGGCACCCTCATCGGGGCGTTCACCATCTACACCGACCTGACCGAGATCCGGTCCCAGCAGGCCCAGATCGCGGCCCAGAACCAGAAGATCGCCAAGGCCGCGGCCGCGGCCACCGGCATCGCCAACTCCGTGGCCTCGGCCGCGGACGAGCTGGCCGCCCAGATCGAGGAGTCCAGCCGCGGCACCGACAACCAGCGCCAGCGCACCGCCGAGGCCGCCACCGCCATGGAGCAGATGAACGCCACCGTGCTGGACGTGGCCCGCAACTCCTCCACCGCCGCGGAGCTGGCCGAGCACGCCAAGCGCAAGGCCGGCGAGGGCCTGGCCCAGGTGGAGGCGGTGGTGGCCACCATCAACTCCCTGGGCGCGAGCTCCGAGGAGCTGGGCCGGGACATGGCCGAGCTGGGCCAGCAGGCCGAGGCCATCGGCCAGGTCATGAACGTGATCAGCGACATCGCGGACCAGACCAACCTGCTGGCGCTCAACGCGGCCATCGAGGCGGCCCGGGCCGGCGAGGCCGGCCGCGGGTTCGCGGTGGTGGCCGACGAGGTGCGCAAGCTGGCCGAGAAGACCCAGACCGCCACCGCGGACGTGGCCCGCTCCATCGCCGCGGTGCAGGGCAGCGTGAAGAAGAGCGCGGCCAACGCCCAGGCCACCCTTGAGGCCATCTCCGAGAGCACCGGGCAGGTGCAGCGCTCCGGCGCCATCCTGCGCGAGATCACCGCCATGGTGGACCAGACCGCGGACCAGGTGCGGGCCATCGCCACGGCCAGCGAGGAGCAGTCCTCGGCCAGCGCGGAGATCAGCCAGACCACCGAGGACGTGTCCCGCATCGCCTCGGAGACCGCCGAGGCCATGAACCAGTCGGCCATGGCCGTCTCCGACCTGGCCCGCCTGGCCCTGGAGCTCAACACCATCGGGGCGGAGATCAGCGGGTAGGGGGGGCCGCCCCTAGAAGCCCTGGTTCAGCTTGGCCAGGATGGCGCGCAGCAGGGCGGCCTCCGGCTCGGAGAGGGCGGCGGCCAGTTCCGCCGTGAGCCCCAGGTGCAGGGCGTGGTGCTCCTGGTGCAGCACCCGGCCCCGGTCGGTCAGGCCCACCAGGATGGAGCGCCGGTCCGAGGCGTGCGGCGCGCGCGCGATGAGCCCGCGCTGCTCCAGGCGGTCCACGTTCATGGTCAGGGTGCCGGTGGTCACGCCCATCCTGGCGGCCAGGTCCTTCATGCGCAGCGGGCCGCAGCAGCCCAGCGCCTCCAGGGTGTGCATCTGGGGCAGGGTCAGCCCGCTGTCGCGCACCACGTCGTGCTCCCAGGAGGACAGCCGCTCGTAGAACTCTATGAGCAGCGCGCTCAACTCCTCGATTTCGCGCCTGGCCCCCTCCGCCATCCCGTGCGTCAGCATCGCCCGCCCCGCACCTCCACGGTGAGGCGGCTCAGGCCCTCCACCCCGGCCAGGCGCGCCCGGAAGTGCTCCGGCCCGCGGGCGGCGGCGTCCTCGATGACCAGGCAGGCGGCCAGGTCGCGCGCGCCCACCAGCCACACGGCGATATCCGCCACCCGGGCCCGGGGGTCGTCCTCCACCCGGCGGCAGATGCGCGCGGCCGGGCCGCCGGGGCCCATGCGGTCCAGCAGGATGGCCGCGGTCTCCCGGATGAGCCCGGCGGCCCAGCGGCTGATGACCGCCGCGCCCACCACCCCCATCACCGGGTCCAGCCAGGCCAGGCCCAGGTAGCGGCCGCCCAGGAGCGCCGCGATGGCCAGCACGGAGGTGAGGGCGTCGGCCAGCACGTGCATGTACGCGGCCTTGAGGTTGTGGTCGTGGTCGTGGGACTCGTGGGAGTCGCGCAGCAGCCAGGCGCTGGCCAGGTTCACCGCCAGCCCCAGCGCGGCCACCAGGGTGGCCTGGCCGAAGGCGATGGGCACGGGGGAGAAGAGGCGGGAGCAGGACTCCACGGCCATGTAGAGGGCCACGATGAGCAGGCCCACGGCGCTGGCGAATCCCGCCAGCGCATTGACCTTGCCGGTGCCGAACACGAAATCCGGGTTGCCGGCGTTGCGGCGGGCGAAGGCGTAGGCGAACCAGGCGATGCCCAGGGCCCCGGCGTGGCTGGCCATGTGCCAGCCGTCGGCCAACAGCGCCATGGAGCCGTAGAGCCAGCCCGCCAGGATCTCCGCGGCCATGGTGGCCAGGGTCAGCAGGAAGACCAGCCGAGCCCCCCGCTCCCCGTGGCGGGCGTGGGGGGGGCGATGGCGGCCGTGCCCGCGGTCATGGTCGTGGTCATGGTCGTGGGAATGGACATGGTCGTGGGCAAGGGACATTGTTTGTTCCTCAAATTGTTTGATGAACAAACAATATACGCGGAGCGCCGGTGCGTCAAGCGGTCCCGCGGGCGGCGCGGAAAGACCGGCTCCGGAAGGCTCAGGCGTCCAGGGGGAGCCGGACCGTGACCGTGGTGCCCTCGGCGTCCGAGGTGGCCATGGCGATGTCGCCGCCCACGGCCCGGACCATGAGCGCCGCGCTGTAGGTGCCCAGGCCGGTGCCGCCCGGCTTCCCGGCGGTGGCGAACCTGTCGAAGAAGCGGTCCCGGACCTCGGCGGGCACGGGCCGGCTGTTGGACACCGCGATGACGTAGGACCGCCCCTGCACGGACAGGTCGATCCCCACCGGGGACCCGGGGTCGCTGGCCTCCAGGGCGTTGCGCAAGAGGTTCATGAGCACCATGTCCAGGAGCAGGGGGTCGGTCCTGAGCGCGGTCCCCGGGCCCAGGCCGGTGGCGTCCCGGATGCGGAACCTCCCGGGATCGGCGTCCATGATGGTGCACAGGAGCGCGGCGCTTTCCTGGGCCAGCTGGGCCGGGTCGCAGGCGCGGGGCGCGAAGCGGTAGATCCCGCTCTCGATCTTGTACAGCTCCAGGGACGCGTTGATCTGGTGCAGCATGCGCCGCCCGGAGGCCGACACCAGTTCGAGCAGGGACCGCTGCTCCGCGGTCAGGTTGGCGTCGTCCAGGAGCAGGCGCGGGATGCTGATGACCCCGGCGAGCGGGGTCTTGAGGTCGTGCCGGATGATGCGCTCCACGTCCTCGCGGAACTGCTCGGCCTGCCGCTTCTCGGTGATGTCCTCCACGATGCCGATGACGTAAGACAGCTCCCCCGAACCGTCGTGCACCGGGGCCGCGGTCCGGTTGGCCCACACCAGGGACCCGTCCTTGCGGATGTAGCGCTTCTGGGACGTCACCGGGCCCCCTCGCCCGGCGAACAGCGCCTGGAGGCGCTCCCGTTCCGCCTCCAGGTCCTCCGGGTAGGTGAGGTCCCGGATGTCCAGGCCCGTGAGCTCCTCCCGGGCGTAGCCCACGATGTCGCACATCTTCCGGTTCACGTACTGGAACCGGCCGTCCCGGCCGGCCTGGAAGATGCCCACCGGCGCCTGGTCGAAGATGCGGCGCAGCCGCTCCTCGCTCACCTGCAGGGCGAACTCCGCCTGCTTGCGCGCGGTGATGTCCTGGTGGGTGCCGAGCATGAGCAGGGGCTCGCCGCCGGCGGTCCGGCTGACCACCCGGCCCCGGTCGTGCACCCAGGCCCAGTGGCCGTCCCGGTGCCGCATCCGGCACTCGCAGTCGTAGTAGGGCAGCTCGCCGGAGAAGTGCCGCCGCAGCTGCTCGCTGGAGGCCGCGATGTCGTCGGGATGGGCCAGGTCGATCCAGGTCTGGATGCTGACCGGGGCCAGTTCGGCGAGGGAGTACCCCACGATCTGGGCCCACTTCTCGTTGAACACGGTTTCCCCGGTGGCGACGTTCCACTCCCAGGTCCCCACGTTGGTCCCCTCGATGATGCCGGCCAGCCGCACCTGCTCCTGCCGCAGGGCGGCCTCCGCCGCCCGGCGCTCCGCGAATGCGGCAAAGAGGAAATAGCCCGCGGCCGCGACGCTTCCCACGAACACCTGGACCATGAGCAGCTGATCCGTGGGGTCCACGCTGCCCGGGAACAGGGCCGTCGCCCCCAGCCGGCTGTGCAGCACCGCGATGGCCGCCAGCAGGGCCAGGGCCAGGGTGAGCGTGCGCAGGCCCAGGCGCAGGGCCGGCCAGGCGAGCAGGGCCACCAGGAGGTAGGGCTGGGGCGTGAAGAGGGTGCTCGGCGACTGGGGCGCGAGGGAGGCCAGGGAGTCGTACGTCCAGAGGGCCAGGAAGGCCGCGGACTCGGCCCAGCGCGGGGAAACGAGCCGGGCGTCCCCGTTCCGCGGGCCGAGCCAGGCCACGAGGAGCGGGGCCACCAGGAACATGCCCAGCCCGTCGGCCACGTACCAGGTTTCCCAGAATTCCCAGAAGGGCGAGAGCCCGGCCAGGGCCGCGGTGCCCGCCCCGGCCAGGGCGGTGGCCGCGTTCACGCCCAGGGCGGCCAGGAGCAGGGCCAGGACCTCCCGGGTGCGGGCGAACCGCACCCCCCCGCCGCACAGGCGGGTCATGAGCCAGGCGCTCCCCAGGGACTCCAGGACGTTGGCGGCCATGAACCCCAGGCTGTTGACCAGGGGGCGGCCCGAGACCAGGTTGGCCAGGTTGCCGGCCAGGAAGATGGCCAGCGCGATGCCGGGCCAGAGCCGGCGGGGGCTGAGCAGCAGGGCGGCCAGGCCGATGCCCGCCGCCGGCCACACCGCGGTCAGGACGGACTCCGCGTCCGGGAAGAACAGCGCGGCCTTGTTGGCGAGGAAATAGGCCGCGCCGATGGCGAGCAGCCGCAGTGCGCCCTTCGCCATCCCTCGTTCCTGGTGCCGGTCGGTCATGTCCGGATGTGGCGCCTGATATGCGCCAGTCTTTAAATATTCATTCAGTTCCGTATCTAAAGCAATACGCGGGAACTGCATAGAAAGGCAAGACAAATGTGTCTGCTCCGTTCAAAGGGTCGCGTCCCGCCCGTCCGGGCGAAGTTCCTTGGCGGGGCGGGGGGATCGCCTGGGATGCCCCGGGGAAAGGCCGGCCTACCGGCGCGGTTTCCTAAGAAAATCAGCGCAAGTTGACGACTAAAACCGGTTGATTTACCTATGCACAATGGGAAGCGCCCTGCACGGGATGCGTGCAGGCGGGCCTTTCGGGCCGGAGGGTTAGGTGCATGATGAACAGACGCCTCCTGGTGTTTCTGGCCGTGTTCCTGGGGGCAGGGGTCCTCGCTCCCGCCGCCGCGCTGGCCGAGCGGCTCGTCATCCCGGGGAGCGGCAACCCGGAGTATGCCCTGGCCCGGCTCGCCGAGGCCTTCAACGCCCGGCAGGCAGAGCACCAGGTGTCGGTCCCGACCTCCGTCGGCACCGCCGGCGCGCTGCGCGAGGTGGAGTCGGGGGCGGCCAGCCTGGGGCGGGTGGGACGGCCGCTCAAGGCGGAGGAGGCCGCCCGGGGGCTGGTGTATGTGCCCCTGGGGCGCGACCCGGTGGTCTTCGCTGCCGGGGCGGACGTCACGGTCCGCGCCATCACCGCCGGCCAGGTCCTGGCCATCTACAGCGGCACGCTGACGGACTGGAAGGAACTCGGCGGCAGGTCGGGCCCCATCCGCGCCATCGGGCGCGAGGTGTCGGACGCCTCCCGGCTGGCCATCGGCCGGCACCTGAGGCAGTTCGGCGAGATGGTGTTCCCCGGGACCATCAAGGTGGTTCATCTCGACCCGCAACTGGTCGAACTGCTCGACCGCTATCCGACCAGCCTGGGATTCCTCAATCTGTCGGGCCTCAAGGCCTGCACGAGCAAGGTCGTCCACCTGGCGTTCGACAACGTGGAGCCGACCCTGGAGAACCTGGACGCGGGGCGGTACCCGCTGTGGATCGAGTTCGGCCTGGTCTACAGCAAGGCAAACGGATTGACGCCGGCCGGCAAGGCGTTCCTGGCCTTCATCGAGTCGCCCGCCGGGGGCGACGTGCTGCGAGGCCTGGGAGTCCTGCCCGTGACGGCGCACTAGGCGGCCCCATGGAGAACCCGGGAATCGACCGGAACCAGCCGGCAACCCGCCGGGCAAGGTTCCGCCCGAGCACCAGCATGACGCTGGTCGCGCTCTTCGTCCTGCTCGCGGTGGCCACGAACTGGGCCTCCTTCTACGTGTTCCGCAACGGCCTCACCTCCGCCATCCGCGACGGCGAGCGCAGCAAGGTCACGTCGGTGGGCACGGTCATCAACAACATCGTCGCGCTGCATGTGGAGCGGCTGTCCCAGACCGCGCAACTGCTGGCGCAGCACGACCAGTTGCCGCACCTGCTGGAGCAGCGGGGCGATGGGATGTGGCAGGCTCTCGAGGTTTTCTTCGGCCGGTTCGGCAGCCCCGCCCGGGCCGACCTGCTGGAGGTGGTGGATGCCTCCGGGACCGTGGTCTTCAGCGCCGGGGGGCCGGAGCGCGGGGGGAAGCAGGCCGAGCTCTGGGGGGTGGCGGAAGCCCTGGCCGGCCGGAGCATGCTGGTCAGCTTCGCCCGGGAGAGGGACATATTCATCTGCGCCGTCGAGCCGGTGCGGGCCGGGAAGAGGGTTCTCGGCGCCCTCATCGTGGCCGTCCGCCTGGACGACGAGTTCGTCTCCAGGCTGGGAAAGGAGGCCGGCGCCCAGCTCGTGCTCCTCTCCCGGAGCGGGGCGCACGCCGAGTCCGAACCCGGGCTGATCGAGCACGTCGACGCCAAGGCGGTCGAGGAGGCCTACTACCAGAAGATCCCGGTATTCCGGCACGACCAGGCGGAGCGCCGCACGACGGTCTACCTGCCCCTGCTGATCATCGACGAGGGCTACGTGCTCCTGGTCCGGATGGACAGCAGCGAAGCGCAGCGGATCCTGGACAGGAACCAGCGCGAATCGGCGGTCAGCACCCTCAGCATCCTCGCCGCGGCGGCCGTGCTCGGGCTGCTCTGCCTGCACTACGTGCTGCGGCCCCTGCGGCGGCTGCGCGCCAAGGCCGAGCAGGCGGCCATCGAGCTCACGGGCGAGGGCATCCGGACCCGGAGCCGCGACGAGGTGCTCGGCGCGGTCGCGGTCCTGGAGACCCTGACCGGGCGCCTGGTGCGGCAGAACGCCGAGCTGAGCGCGGCCAACGACAAGCTCCGGGAGCTGGACCGGCTGAAGAGCGAGCTGGTGTCCTCGGTTTCCCACGAGCTGCGGACCCCGCTCACCTCGGTCCTGGGGTTCTCCAAGCTCATCCTCCGCGATTTTGGGAGGGTCCGGGACCGGGAAAGGACCAGGCCGGAGGATGCGGAGAGGCTGGCCCAGCGCATCAGCGGCAACCTGGAGATCATCGTGGCGGAGGGGGCGCGCCTCACGGGCATGATCGACGACCTGCTCGACCTGGCCAAGATTGAGGCCGGTTCGGTGCGGTGGAAGGACCGGCCGGTGGATGCGGCCGAGCTGGTGCAGAAGGTCGGGGATGCGGTGGCCGGGCTGTTCGAGAGGAACCCGTCCGTGCAGTTCGTCCAGCGGGTCTCCCCGCGCCTGCCCCTGGTCGTGGCCGACCCGGACCGGCTGCACCAGGTGCTCCTCAACCTCGTCTCCAACGCGGCCAAGTTCACGGCCAGGGGCACCGTGGAACTGGCCGTGGAGAGCGACGGCAAGGGCAGCGTGCGCTTCTGCGTGAAGGACACGGGCAAGGGCATCCCCAGCCAGGAGATGGAGCTGATCTTCAAGCCGTTCTACCAGGCGGTGTCCGGCTCGAGCCTGGAGAACAAGCCGCAGGGAACCGGCCTGGGCCTGTCCATCTGCCGGGGCATCCTCGACCACTACGGCAGCAGGCTCACGGTGTGCTCGCAGGAGGGGAGCGGGAGCGAGTTCTGCTTCGACCTCCCCGCCGCGCACCCGGTCGGCGAATCCGAAAGCGCCGCCGGCCAGTGACCCCGGCGCTGGCCGCCTACTTGTCGGCGGGGGGGACAGGCAGGGAGTAGCCCTCCATGGACTGGGAGATCTTCCAGGCGATGGAGGCGTAGTCCTGGTAGATGGCGTGCGCCAGGCGGTAGGCGTCCACCACCTTGAGGTGCTGGTTGTGGTTGCGGATCTTGCGCCAGCAGCCCACCGGGTCGGAGTGCTCCGGGAAGGCGGCGCGGGCGATGTCCGAATGGGAGAGGCCGTGCCGGCGGCGGGCCTGGTCCACGTACTCCAGGTACCGGGTGGTGAAGAGCAGTGCTTCTTCCATAGGCGAATTCTCCCTAATTTCCGGAAATTGCGCAAACGGCTAAATTCGCCTAATTCCGTCTTGACGATTAGGCGAAATCAGCCTAATTCTTCCCCCCGTGGGGGGCCGGATGCCCTGGCCCCGGCAAAGCGGGGAGGAGACCCCATGCATGCGGAGAAAGGCCCGGCCATCCCGGGCGGATACATTCTCAAGGCGCGCAAGGCCCTGACCTCGTCCATCATGGACAAGCCGCCCCTGTGGTCCAAGCTCTGGGACTGGATGCTGCTCAAGGCCAGCCACCGCGACCACGGCGGATTGCGCCGGGGACAGTTCGTGACCTCCCTGGAGGAGATCCGGCGGGCCATGAGCTGGCGGGTGGGCTACCGCACCGAGTCGCCCAGCCTGGAGCAGGTGCGAAACGCCCTCGAAGGCCTGGCCAGGGAGGGCATGGTAACCACCGCGAGGGCCCGGGGCGGGACCCTGGTCACGGTGTGCAACTACGCCTTCTACCAGGACCCGGCCAACTACGAGGGCCGGAACGGGAAGGGGGCCGAGGGCCAGGCGAAAGCCGCCCAGGGGCCGGAGCATGAACAAGAATCCCGAGAACCCGAGAACCAAGACCTGCTGCTCCCCCTGGCCGACGGCCCGGCCCAGCGCATCCCCCCTGCCCGGATCGCCGAGTGGCAGGAGAAGTACCGGGTCCTGGACGTGTCCGCGGAACTGCACGGCCTGGCGGCCTGGTTCAACGACCCGGGTGAGCGGGGCGGGGCGGGCAAGCGTTGGCCGGCCTCCCGCTGGTTCTTCGCCCTGGTGGCCTGGCTGGGCAAGAAGAACCGGGCCGCGGTGGCCAAGGCCGGGCCGAATGCCGACCCCGGGGACCCGGACGGGTCCCGGGCCGCGGCCCGCCGCCGCGAACGCACCGAGGCCATGCTGGCCGAGCTGCGCGCCCGGCGGCCCAGCCCGCCCCCGGACTACGTGCGCCAGGCCTTCGGCG
>JAEXTU010000205.1 GCA_023453335.1 Pseudomonadota bacterium
CCCTGGCCCGGGCCTATCCCGGCTGGGTCACCGTGGCCGGCGACCGGCTCGTATGGAAGGATGGCGAGGCCATGCCCCTGGCCGACGGGCTGGCGGACAAGGACTTCCCCGCCCTGCTGGAGCGGCCGGACCTCATGGACCAGCTGCGCCTGCCCTACCCCGTTGGCCGCACCTACCCGGCGCCGGGGAAGGACCAGGACCCGGGCCGGGTGCGCACCATGGCGTTCTTCAAGAAGATGTACGGCGGCACGGAAAAGGAGGTGCGCGCCCACCTCACCACCATCCGCTGGCTCCCCTCCTCGGTGAACCACCCCCTGGAGGTCACCACGGTCAACGGCGTGGATAAAAAACTCGCAGCGGTTTCAACAGCCCTGGAGAAACTCCCCCCGGCCCTGCTGGCCTGCGCCCAGAAGGAGGTGTGGACCTTCGACTGGCGCACCATCGCCAAGACCGACCGCCTGAGCATGCACAGCCTGGGCATCGCCATCGACCTGAACGGCGGGTGCGCGGACTACTGGCAGTGGCACGCCCCCTCAGGCCCCATCCCCTACCGCAACCGCCTCCCCCTGGAGATCGTGGAGATCTTCGAGCAACACGGCTTCATCTGGGGCGGCAAGTGGTACCACTACGACACCATGCACTTCGAGTACCGGCCAGAACTTCTGCCCTGAAAAGCGCAGGTAGACCTCGCGGGGTCCGTGGAGGCCCGCCCGGACTCAGTGCGCCCAGCGGGTCGTGGGCAGGTGTTCCGCGGTGAAATCCAGGTCGTAGTAGGCGCAGACGTCGAAGGGCTGGCTGTTCACCAGGGTGGCGGGCAGGGTGTACAGCCCGATGGAGAAGCTGGCCGGGACTAGGCCGAAAAGCCCCACCCCGGGGTCCAGGGGCAGCACCGCCCGCCGGGACTCCATGGCCAATCCATAGTGCTCGGCCAGGTGCCGGCCCAGCACCTCGGCCTCCTCCCGGGTCAGCAGCTCGGCCAGGTAGCGGGCCAGGAACTGTTGCCGGAAATGGCCCAGCCCGGCGAATCCCCGCACCGCCCCGGCCGGGTCCAGGCCCGGCCGCACCCGGCTCAGGCAGAACCAGGACAGGACCACGCCCCGCCGGCCCCGGAACTCGGGGACCACGGACCAGGCCAGGCGCAGGTCGGGAAATTCTCCGGGCACGGCCACTCCTCGCGGCACACGTTTCAACAACTTTTCGGATCAGTCGGGATGTCCTGCCGTGCTATGCCAGTTCTGGCATGACAAGGCAAGAAACCTGGGTTTTCCCCAGGGGTCGGCACCGAATTTCCCCAGGAATTGAGAAGGAATTGCAGTTATTCCCGGATGTTGATATTCTGGGAAAGAGGGCATAAGAAGGATGTGCCAGGGTCCCGCAGCGGGCGGCATCCTGGCCAACCCGCCGGGCTCCCTCCGGCCGGAGGTGTCCTTGCCGTGCTGCGTCGCGTGCCAGTGGCGGAGGCCGTGGGCATGGTCCTGCCCCACGACCTCACCCGCATCGCCCCCGGGGAATTCAAGGGCCGGGCCTTCAGGAAGGGCCACGTGATCCGTCCCGAGGACGTGGAGCCGCTCCTGGCCATGGGCAAGGAGCACATCTACGCCCTCAGCCTGGCCCCGGGCCAGGTGCACGAGGACGAGGCCGCCGAGCGCATTGCCCGGGCCGCGGCCGGCCCGAACCTCACCCTCACCCCGGTCTGCGAGGGCCGGGTCAACCTGGTGAGCGCCGTCGCCGGCCTGCTCAAGGTGGACGCCCAGCGCCTGCTCGCGGTCAACTCCATCGACCAGGTGGTGTTCGCCACCCTGCACTCCAACCAGTTCGTGCCGGCGGGCCGGCCGGTGGCCGGGACCCGGGTGGTGCCCCTGGTCACGGACGAGGCCACCGTGGCCGCGGCCGAGGCGGTGTGCGCCGGGGCCCCCCTGCCCCATCTCGTGGACGTGCTGCCCCTCAAGCCGGCCAGGGTGGGCCTCATCATCACCGGCAGCGAGATCTTCCACGGCCGCATCCCGGACACGTTCGGCCCGGTGGTGCGCCGCAAGTTCGCGGAGCTGGGCAGCACGGTCCTGGACCAGGTGCTCACCGCGGACCGGGTGGACCTGACCGTGGCCGCCATCCTGGACCTGGCCGCGCGGGGCGCGGACTTCATCGTGTGCACCGGGGGCATGAGCGTGGACCCCGACGACCAGACACCGGCCGGTATCCGGGCCGCGGGCGCGGAGGTGGTGGCCTACGGCTCGCCCACCTTCCCCGGGGCCATGTTCCTGCTGGCGTATCTGGGGAAGATTCCGGTGCTGGGGCTGCCCGGGTGCGTCATGTACCACCGGGCCAGCGTGTTCGACCTGGTGGTGCCCCGGCTCTTGGCCGGGGAGCGCCTGGAGCGCCGGGACATCGCGGCCCTGGGGCACGGCGGGTTCTGCGCTGCCTGCCCGGAGTGCCGCTATCCGGTGTGCCCCTTCGGCAAGGGCGCCTGAGGAGAACTGCCCCCTGGCGGGGAGAAGCTGAGGCCATATCGCATCGACCGCAAACCGGAGGATATCCGTATGATCAAGCGAACCCTGTGCATCAACGGCGTGGACCGCATGGTGGTGGCCGATCCCGAGAGCACCCTGGTCACCTACCTGCGCGAGGGACTGGGCCTGACCAGTGCCAAGGTGGGTTGCGGCCAGGGCCAGTGCGGAGCGTGCAGCGTGATCCTGGACGGCAAGCTCACCCGCTCCTGCGCGGTGAAGATGAAGAAGCTCGGCAACGGCTCCAGCGTGACCACCGTGGAGGGCATCGGCACTCCCGAGAACCTGCATCCTGTCCAGCTCGCGTGGATCGCCTACGGCGGAGCCCAGTGCGGGTACTGCACCCCGGGCTTCATCGTGTCCGCCTGCGCCCTGCTCCAGGAGAATGCGAAGCCCAGCCGCGAAGACGTGCGCGACTGGTTCCAGAAGAACCGCAACGCCTGCCGCTGCACCGGGTACAAGCCCCTGGTGGACGCGGTCATGGACGCCGCCGCGGTACTGCGCGGGGACATGAAGAAGGAGGATCTGCTCTTCAAGATCCCGGCCGACGGCCGCATCTGGGGCACCGCCTTCCCGCGGCCCAGCGCGGTGGCCAAGGTCACCGGCACCCTGGACTACGGCGCGGACCTGGCCCTCAAGCTGCCCGCCGGCACCCTGCGCTGCGCCCTGGTGCAGGCCGAGGTCTCCCACGCCAACATCACGGGGGTGGACACCGCCGAGGCCGAGAAGATGCCCGGCGTGTACAAGATCGTCACCGCCAAGGACATCAAGGGCAAGAACCGCATCACCGGCCTCATCACCTTCCCCACCAACAAGGGCGACGGCTGGGATAGGCCCATCCTCTGCGACACCAAGGTGCACCAGTTCGGCGACGCCATCGCCATCGTGTGCGCGGACACCGAGGCCAACGCCAAGGCCGCGGCGGCCAAGGTCAAGGTCGCCCTCGAACCCCTGCCCGAGTACATGAGCGCGCCCGCGGCCATGGCCGAGGGGGCCATGGAGATCCATCCCGGCACGCCCAACGTGTACTACACCCAGAAGATCGCCAAGGGCCCGGACACCAAGGACGCCTTTGCCAAGGCCGCGGCCGTGGTGGAGGACGACTTCTACGTGGGCCGGCAGCCGCACATGCCCATCGAGCCGGACAACGGCTTCGCCTACCCGGGCGAGGACGGGGTGCTCTACATCCACTCCAAGTCCATCGGCCTGCACCTGCACCTGTACATGATCGCCCCGGGCCTAGGCATCGCCCCGGAGAAGCTGGTCATGGTGCAGAACCCCACCGGCGGCACCTTCGGGTACAAGTTCAGCCCGACCATGGAGGCCCTGGTGGGCGCGGCGGCCCTGGCCACCGGCAAGCCGGTGTCCCTGAACTACTCCTGGTACCAGCAGCAGACCTACACCGGCAAGCGTTCGCCCTTCTTCATCAACCTGAAGTACGCGGCGGACAAGGACGGCAAGCTCCTGGCCATGGAGAGCGACTGGACCGTGGACCACGGCCCGTACTCCGAGTTCGGCGACCTGCTCACCCTGCGCGGGGCCCAGTTCATCGGCGCCGGCTACGACATCGCGAGCATCCGCGGCGAGGGCCGCACGGTGTGCACCAACCACGCCTGGGGCTCGGCCTTCCGCGCCTACGGCTCGCCGCAGAGCGAGTTCGCCTCGGAAGTGCTCATGGACGAGCTGGCCGAGAAGCTGGGCATGGACCCGCTGGAGCTGCGCGCCAAGAACTGCTACCGGCCGGGCTCTACCTCCCCCACCGGCCAGACCCCCGAGGTCATGAGCCTGCCGGAGATGATCGACATTCTGCGGCCCAAGTACAAGGCCGCCCTGGACAAGGCCAAGGCGGCCTCCACCCCCGCGGTCAAGAAGGGCGTGGGCATCAGCCTGGGCGTGTACGGCGCGGGCCTGGACGGGCCGGACTCCTCCCAGGTGGACATGGAGCTGAACCCCGACGGCACGGTGAGCGTGTACGCCTGCTGGGAGGACCACGGCCAGGGCGCGGACGCCGGGCTCCTGGGCAGCGCCCACACCGCGCTCCTGCCCCTCGGACTCAAGCCGGACCAGATCAAGCTGGTCATGAACGACACCAGCCTGGCCCCCAACTCCGGCCCGGCCGGCGGCTCCCGCTCCCAGGTCATGACCGGCAACGCCACCCGGGTGGCGGGCGAGAAGCTCGTCGCGGCCATGGCCAAGCCGGGCGGCGGCTACCGCACCTACGCCGAGATGGCGGCCGCGAAGCTGCCCCTGCGCTACGCCGGCAACTGGACCGCGCCCGCGGCCAACTGCGACGCCAACGGCCAGGGCAGCCCCTTCTGCTGTTACATGTACGGCCTATTTATGGCCGAGGTGGCGGTGGAGACGGCCACCGGCAAGACCCAGGTGGAGAAGATGACCCTGGTGGCGGACATCGGCAAGGTGAACAGCCGCCTGGTGGTGGACGGCCAGATGTACGGCGGCATGGCCCAGGGCATCGGCCTGGCCCTGTCCGAGGACTACGAGGACCTGAAGAAGCACTCCACCCTGGTGGGCGCGGGCTTCCCGTACATCAAGCAGATCCCCGACGCCATGGAGCTGATCTACGTGGAGACCCCGCGGCCGGACGGCCCCTTCGGAGCCTCGGGCGTGGGCGAACTGCCGCTGACCTGCCCGCACGCGGCGGTGATCAACGCCATCCACAACGCCTGCGGCGTGCGCATCACCAAGCTCCCGGCCCTGCCGGAGAAGGTGCTTGCGGGCCTCACGGCCAAGGCCTAGACTGAAGCCAGGCGCGGCCGCCCAGCGGGGGCAAGGCCGCCCCGCCCCCAC
>JAEXTU010000015.1 GCA_023453335.1 Pseudomonadota bacterium
CACCCGCAACGGGCCGGCAGGGGCGCTGAGGCTCCTGCCGGCCCTGACCGTGCCCCTGGCCCTGCTCCTCTTCCTGCTGTTGGCCCTGCCCGCCTGCTCCGGCCCCGGCGCCGGCGACCTGGCCGCCGCGGACAAGGAATACGCCGCGGGCAACTACTTCCAGGCCCAGAACCTCTACGAGGAGTATCTGCGCCAGAAGCCCGACGGCAAGGCGCGCCTGCACGCCTGGGACCGGCTCCTGGACATCTCCGTGGCCCACAATGACCGCCGCCGGGCGGCCTCGCTCATGGAGTCCATGCTCCTGGAGTTCTCGGAAAACAGCCGGGTGTACGGCTCGCTCCTGCGCCGCCTGGCCGTCACCTACCAGGACCTCCGGGACTGGGATCGCGCCCAGGACGTCTGGCAGAAGCTCCTCTCCCAGCCCGAGAAGGGCTCCAACCAGTGGGAGATCCACTGGCGCATCGGCAAGATCTACCAGTACCAGGGGCAGTACGCCCAGGCCCGCGACTCCCTGGCCAGCTGCGCCGCCGCAGCGCCGGACGACACCTCCAAGGCCCGCTGCCTCTACGACCTGGCCCAGACCCAGACCCTGCTCAAGGAGCGGGAAAAGGCGCGCACTTCCCTGAACCAGCTCCTGGCCCTCACCATCGACGACCAGGAGCTCCGCGCCCAGGCCGCCTTCCTCCTGGCCGACATCTACGAGTTCGAGGGCGACCTCAAGAAGACCCGCGAACTGCTCACCTCCATCCTCCAGACCTACCCCAACCCCCTGGCGGTCAAGCGCAGGCTGGAGGCGCTGGGGAAGTAAGCCCCACTAACGTTGCGCTGAAAAAAAGCCCCCTTGCGGGGGCTTATCACGTCTTGCTGCCTGTATTATTGTGCGGCCTGGGCCTTGTTGCTTTGCCTCCCGGAAACTGCATCCGCCACAGCCTCTGCGAAGCCAGCCTCCAAATCAGACAACCTCTGGGTCGCACCGTAAATTCCGCCCCAAGCAAAGGTCTTATCCACCTCATATTTTGCTAATTCCGTTTCTTCACTGAAATTCATGAGCATGACTTTCGCGGTTATATGCATTTGACCCAACCCAGCCAGCATGGCCCTTGCGAAGGCATTGCCTTCTTCGTAACGGGTGTACACAAGCTTACATTTTAATATCTGTGTATTGTCTTGTCCATCTTGGGCAGATGACAACACTCGAGGACCATCGGGTTTTGCCACTCCACGCAATACAAGGTCTTCAATACGCTTAATCGCGTCCGGAGGAATGTACAGGTCATCAGATGTAGACGATTGTAGGGCGATATACTTGAATTCTGCAAGCTTCTCCTGGGCGGTCGGTTGAATGTCAATCGGCTTAACACTGCCCTTGGAGCCTGCACATCCGGTGGCAAGAAGCATAAGAATAACTAAAGCCAGCGGAAACAGTTTGGACCTGGACATTGATCCCTCCGATTCTTGTTCAGTCTCGTAAACAGCCCCTATTCCCCCATGCCAAATTACAAGTGCATGAATATATGCCTACGTTATGCCAGCAGTATTTTCAACTGGCTATGGGCATTACTTTTTTCGGGCAGATACAATGTGCGTGGGTTTTTGGGGCTGGCGGAGGCGTGACCATGCCCATCAAGGCCATGAGGTCTGGCTACGTGCGGAAGGCTGCCGGGGCAGGGGTCGCAGGAGCGGCGCCCCTGACTTCTCCTCTACTCCAGCCGGACGCCCCACTCCTCGGCGAGCTTCTCGTCGCTGAGTTGCCAGGCCCGTTCGTGCAGGCTGGCCAGGGCGGCGGGGTCGTAGAGGAGTTCCTTCTTCTCGCGGGCGGTGAGGCTGTCCGGGCCGAGGTCCAGGGCGCGCTGGGCCAGGGAGGCGCGGTGCTCGCGGATGCTGTCGGTGAGGCAGCGGGACCCGCCCAGGGCCGCGGCGTGCAGGAGGTGGGTAGCCGGGTCCAGCACCGCCCGGGCGAAGCCGCGGCCGCGGGGGATGCCCAGGGCCGGGGTGCGCCTGGTGTTGTCCGAGTGGTAGCGCTCCAGGTCCAAGAGCTCCTGGGGCGGGTTGACCTCCTCCGGGGTGAGGAACAGGCCCAGGCGGCGGGCCAGGAGTCCCAGGCTGGCCCGGCTGGTGATGACCGAGACCGGGATGGCCAGGAGCAGGGGGATGAGGATGGGGGTGACCCACCAGAAGAAGGAGCGGTTGTAGAGGAAGAGCACCGTGCCCCAGACCAGGGCCAGCACCGTGCCGCCCAGGTGGAAGCGGATGGCGTCGGACCAGGGGGTGCCGGAGTCGTCGCGCTGCTGCTTGCCCCAGCCGGCCTGGCGGCCCAGGAGGGTGATGAACACGAACTTGCTGTGGAACAGCATGCGGATGGGCGCCAGCAGGGTGGAGGTGGCCACCTCCAGGGCGATGCTCACCAGCATGCGGAAAAACCCGCCGTACAGCCTGCTGCGCCCCTTGATGAGCCACAGGAAGTAGCTCTCCACCTTGGGCAGGAAGAGGATCACGCCGGTGGTGGCGAGCAGGGACAGGGCCCAGCCCGGGTTCCAGACCGGCCAGGTGGGGAAGAGGCTCTTGCCGAAGGGGAAGTAGTTGGGCGTGGCCAGGGCCTCGGCAATGGCCTCCACCGAGGAGAGGACCAGGAAGAGGAACCAGAGGAAGGCCGAGCCGTAGGCCATGACCCCGTTGAGGAACAGGGCGCGGTGGGCCGGGAACAGGCCGCGGGTGAAGAGCAGGCGCAGGTGTTGCAGGTTGCCCTGGCACCAGCGGCGGTCGCGGGAGAGTTCGGCCAGCAGGGTGGGCGGGGACTCCTCGTAGGACCCGTCCAGGTCGAAGGCCAGCCACACACCCCAACCGGCGCGGCGCATGAGCGCGGCCTCCACGAAGTCGTGGCTCATGATGTCCCCGCCCAGGGGCGGCTTGCCGGGCAGTCGGGCCAGGGCGCAGTGGCGCATGAAGGGCCGCACCCGGATCATGGCGTTGTGGCCCCAGAACTGGGCGTCGCCCAGCTGCATGAAGTGCAGGCCCGCGGCGAACATGGGGCCGTAGACCCGGTTGGCGAACTGCTGCACCCGGGCCAGGTAGGTCTGGCGGCCGGTGACCGCCGGCGCGGTCTGCAGGATGCCCACGTGGCGCTTGTGCTCCATGATGGAAACCATGCGCCAGAGGGTGGCTCCGGACATGACGCTGTCCGCGTCCATGACCACCATGTAGGTGTAGGACTCGCCGTGGCGGCGGCAGAAGTCGGCCACGTTGCCGCTCTTGCGCTTCAGGTTCACCCGGCGGCGGCGGTAGAAGATGCGGCCCTGGGCCAGGAGGTCGTCGCGCAGGCGCTTGAACGCGGCCTCCTCCTCCACCCAGCCGTCCGGGTCCTGGGTGTCGGAGAGGATGTGGACGTGGAAGTTGTCCAGGCGGCCGGCGCGGTACAGGGACACGTAGGTGGCGCGGATGCCGGCCATGACCCGGTCCATGTCCTCGTTGCACACCGGGAAGAGCAGCGCGGTCATGACCCCGGGCCGGGGCTCGTCCTGGTGCTTGCCCATGTCCCGGGTGACCAGGACCCGCTCGTAGCGGCGCAGCATGGTGAAGAAGCCGAAGGTGGCGGTCCAGAAGCCCACCGATACCCAGGCGAACAGGGCGGAGAAGACCACCAGGACCAGGGTTTCCAGCAGGGTGGAGCCGCGGTGGGGCAAAAACGAGCCCATGACCGAAACCGCGGCCGCGGTGGGCAGGAGCATGACCGCCAGCAGCAGGATGCGGCGGCGCCTGGCCACCTTGCCCCAGGGCAGGTTCAGGAACTCGCGGCCGGTCTTGCCGCCCACCTTGCCCGGGTGCGGCAGGGTGGGCTTGTACCCGAACAGGGTGGCCAGGGCGGCCAGCTTGGAGCGCTCGGGCCAGACCTCGGGGGTCATGTGCCCGCGGTTCAGGGGGGCGCGCATGCCCGGGTCCCCGGCCGGGGAGCGCCCGGCCAGGCGCTGGCGGAGCAGGCGGATGGCCGCGGGTCCGGGGTCCGGGGGGTTCGCCGCGGCCAGGGCTAGGAGC
>JAEXTU010000232.1 GCA_023453335.1 Pseudomonadota bacterium
GGCCTGCACCAGGGCGCGGCGGCTGGCGCCCAGCTCCGCGGCGTCGCCGGGCAGGACCTTGCCGCCCAGGGACTCCAGGAGCCCCAACAGGGTGTTGTGCCGCTCCTGGCCGTTGCCGGCCAGGGCCGCGGCCCGGGCGGACATCAGTCCGGCGGCCCGGCGGGTGCGCACCAGCCCGGCCAGGCCGGGCCAGGCCAGCAGCACGGCCAGGCCGGCCAGGAGTGCGGCGATCCAGGGCAGCAGGGGTTGCGGCAGCATGGTGTCCTCCTTGTCCCGGGCTAGGCCCCGGAACAGGTCCGCTCGTCCCGGTCCGGAGCCTTGCCCGGCCAGGCCGCGGGGCAGCAGTCCCAGAGCCCAAGCCACTGCTGGGTGGCCGGGGTGCGCATCGGGGCGGCCGAGTCGTTGACCGGGAGCACCGGGGGGAAATCGCGGCGCGCGGCCGACTTGCGGCGGCCCAGGACCAGGGCCACCAGGCCGGGCACCCCCGCGGCCAGCGCGGCCACGGCCAGGGCGGCGGAAATCCAGGCGAAGTGATCGAACGTCGGCATGGCGCTTCTCCTAGACCTTGATGGCGATCATCTTGCGGATGATGAGCACGCCGATGGTCATCATGCCCAGGGCCAGGCAGACCATGAACCGGCCCAGGGGGTGCTCGGCCAGCAGGCCGAGGTAGCCGCGGTTCAGGAAGAAGATGGCCAGGGCCACCAGAAACGGCAGGGCCAGCAGGATGCCCGCCGAGAGGCGGCCCTCGGCCGAGAGCACCCGGACCTTGCCGTGCAGCTTGAAGCGCTCCCGCACCAGGCGGGCGATGGTGGACACGATCTCGGACAGGTTGCCGCCGGTGTCGCGCTGGATGGCCACCGAGACCACGAAGAAGGTCAGGTCGGCCAGTTCGAAGCGGCCGGCCAGGGCGGCCAGGGCCGCGTCCAGGTCCAGGCCCAGGTTGACCTCCTCCACCACGGTGCGCAGCTCCGGGCCCAGGGGGTCGGGGAATTCGTCCGCGGCCAGGCGCATGGCCCCGGCAAAGGCGTGCCCGGCGCGCAGGGCGCGGGCGATGAGGTCCAGGGCGTCGGGGAGCTGGCGCTCCAGGGCCGCGGTGCGCTTGCGCGCGGTCCGGCGCAGCAGGAACAGGGGGGCGTAGGCCCCGGCCGCAGCCAGGATGAGGCCCAGGAAGGGCTTGCCCAGCACCAGGCCCAGCACCCCGCCGGCCAGGCCGGCCAGGGCGCAGCGGCCCCCCAGCCCGGAGGGGGTCTGGTCCCAGTTGGCCCGCTTGAGGAGCATCCCCACCTCCCGGCCCAGGGACAGGCCCGGGAAGCGGCTCGCGCGGCGCTGCCGCTCTAGGCCCGGGGCCTGCGGCCCCTTGGCCCGTTCCAGGCGCTCCCGCACCAGGCGGCGGCGCTCGGCGGCCAGGGCGGCCCCGTGCAGGAAGCCCCAGGCGGCCCCGAAAGCCAGCAGCGCGGCGGCGGATGCGTAGACGAGCGGATGCATGGTCAGTTCCTCACACCGTGAACGTCCGATCGGAGTCGAACAGCCCGCCGTCCAGCTCCACGCCCATGGCGGCCAGGCGCTCGGCGAACTTGGGCCGCACCCCAGCGGAGCGGAAGCGGCCGCGCACCTTGCCGTGCTCGTCCACCCCGGTCTGCTCGAACCCAAAGATCTCCTGCATGGTGATCATCTCCCCTTCCATGCCGGTGAGTTCCTGGAGCGAGAGAAGCTTGCGCGAGCCGTCCCCCAGCCGGGCGATCTGCACCACCACATCCAGGGCCGAGGCGATGTAGCGCTTGAGGGAGCGCGGCTCGATGGCCAGGCCGGCCATGGCCACCATGGTCTCCAGCCGCATGAGCGCATCCCGGGCCGAGTTGGCGTGGATGGTGGTGAGGGAGCCGTCGTGGCCGGTGTTCCTGGCCTGGAGCATGTCCAGGGCCTCGGGGCCACGCACCTCGCCCACGATGATGCGGTCGGGCCGCATGCGCAGGCAGTTCTTGACCAGCTCCCGCTGGGTCACCTCGCCCCGGCCCTCGATGTTGGCGGGCCGGGTCTCCAGGCGCACCACGTGCTCCTGCTTGAGCTGGAGTTCCGCCGCGTCCTCGATGGTCACGATGCGCTCGTGGGTGGGGATGAAGCGGGACAGGGCGTTGAGCATGGTGGTCTTGCCCGAGCCGGTGCCGCCGGAAATGAGCACGTTGAGCCGGGCCTTGACCACCCCGGACAGGACCTGGCCGATCTCCGGGGTCAGGGCCTTGAAGGTCACCAGGTCGGCGATCTCCAGCTTGTCCCGGGAGAACTTGCGGATGGACAGCGACGGCCCGTCCAGGGCCAGGGGCGGGATGATGGCGTTGACCCGGGAGCCGTCGACCAGGCGGGCGTCCACCATGGGCGAGGACTCGTCCACCCGGCGGCCCACCCGGGTCACGATGCGGTCGATGATCTTGCGCAGGTGCTCGTTGTCCCGGAAGCGGACGCCGGCCTTCGCGAGCCGGCCGCGGCGCTCCACGTAGACCTGGTCGAAGCCGTTGACCAGGATGTCGGCCACCGTGGGGTCGGCCAACAGCGGCTCCAGCGGCCCCAGGCCCAGGACCTCGTCCAGGACCTCGGTGTTCAGGCTCTGCCGCTCGGCCGCATTCAGGGGCACCGCGGCGAACTCCTCGGCCAGGATGCGCTCGGTGAGCCGGGCGATCTCGCTGCGTAGCCGGTCACCGGGCAGGGATTCCAGGGCGGTGAGGTCCATGGCCTCAACCAACCGGTCGTGGATGCGGGTCTTGACCTCGTAGAAGGCCTGGCCGCGGGGCGCGTTCTCAAC
>JAEXTU010000248.1 GCA_023453335.1 Pseudomonadota bacterium
GAGGAGTCGGTGCAGATGCCGGTGGGGCCGGAACTCCAGGCCCGGGCCGGGGCCGGGGACGCCAGGACCGCCGCCAGGGCGGCGCAGGCCAGGAACCGGGGCAGGGATCGCATGGCGGCCTCCGCGACGCCGCCGGGAAGACGCCGGGACGCCGAGGAACTGGGGTGGAAAACCCTAGGTCATGTCCAGATACTCCGGGAAGAACATCCCTGGCAAGCCGCCTCAGTCGGCGTGCGCCGCCAGCTTGGCCAGCACCTTGGACTCGCGCGTGAGCTCCGGGTCGCCCAGGGCCGTGGCCTCGGCCGCGAAATGGGCGGCGAACCGCTCGAAGAGCAGGTGGAAGGCCGACGAGACCTTGAGCGGCATGGACTGCCGTTCCCAGCGGCCCAGCTTGAGCTCCTTGTCCGTGGGCAGGGGGATGCCCCCCTTGGCCGAGGGGTTCTTGCGCACCTGGGGCGCGGTGCGCTCGGCCGCGGCCCAGGACCGGAGCAGGCCGGCGTAGCGGGCCAGGAGGATGGCCTTGCGCAGGCCGGTGGTGTCGGAGAACTCGCCGCTGCGGTCCGGGCCGAAGGCCACGGACAGCTCCTCCTTGTCCTTGCGGCCGGTGCGGTCCTCGTAGGTGGCAGTCAGGGAGATGGCGTTGCCCGTCTTGTTCAGGCGGCGCAGCTTGAGCAGGATCACCCCGCCCCGCACCCCCCGCTCGTCCGCGGCCGAGGGGAACAGGGTGTTCACCCGCATCACCTCGCCGGTGGCCAGGTCGGCCTCGGGCGAGCCCATGACCCGCTCGATGGCGAAGTCCTTGGAGTGCAGGGTCAGGCGCAGGTCAAAGACCAGGGGGGTGACCATGAAGTCGAATTCGGTGTCCAGGCGGCGGGTGAACTCCTCGGCCGAGTGCACCGAGTAGTAGTTGGCCCCGCGGGCCTTGGTCACCGCCTCCACCAGCTCGGTGTTCAGGTCCACCCCGATGCCGATGAAGGTGGTGTTGATGCCGGCCTTGGCGTTGTCGGCGATGGCCTGGAGCATGTCCCGGTCGTCGGTGTTGCCCAGGTTGGGCATGGCGTCGGTGCAGAAGATGATCCGGTTTTCGGTGGTGTTGGGGTCGATGGGGCCCAGGGCGTCGAAGAGCCGGGTGCCCAGCTCCATGCCCGCGGACAGGTTGGTGCCACCCATGGGCGTGATTTCCCGGATGTGGGCCTTGAGCTGGCCCATCTCCTCGGGCTTCACCGGGAGCAGGGGCCGGGCCAGGGTGGCCTTGCTGTCGAAGATCACCATGCCGAAGCGGTCCCCGGGCCTGAGGTGGCCCAGAAGCGCGGCCACCGCATGGTTGGCCAGGGCCATCTTGGAGGAGTCCTCCGCGGGGGGCTCGCCCGGGACGGACTTTCCCGGGAAGGCCTTGGGCGCGTCGTAGTAGTAGCGGTCGAAGGGCGCGCCCATGGAGCCGGAGTTGTCCAGGACCACCACCAGGTTGAGGGCCTTGCGGGAGAAGTCCTCGGCCGCCAGCCCGGAGTTGAGCCCCACCGCCAGGTAGTATTCCTCGGCGCTGTTGAAGGGGTCGCGGGACACGGCCCGGGCCGCGGAGGGGCAGAAGAGCTTGGCGCAGGGCGCGGCCTGGCCGGTGTCGAAATAATAGTCGTAGAACAGGCCCTCGTAGGTCACGTCGGTGGGCAGCGGGAGGTAGTTGCCCGCGATGTTCTCCCGGAAGTTGGCCACGTCCTTGGCCCCGCCCACGGCCAGGCCCAGGGCGGCCTTGGGCGAGGCGGCCGGGGAGGAGAAGCCCATGGAGCCCCGGTTCATCTCCAGCATCTGCGCCGGGGGCGAGGTATAGACCCAGCCGTCGCCGGGCGCGGTGGCGTTGTCCCCGGCCGCGAACAGCGGGGCCAGGTCCACGGAGCGGGCGGGTGCGGCGGACAGGAAGAGGGCCAGGACCAGGGTCACGCCGGCCAGGGCGGCCGGCAGGGCGAGCCTGCGCATGGGGTCCTCGCGGGAGGGGTCGGGAGTGCTCCCGGTCTGGGGCCGAAGCGCCGGCCCCCGGGATGGGGGAACGCCCAGCCTGGGGCATCATACCCCGGCTTCCGGCCGCGGACAATGGGGGAGGGGGATTCGGCTCCGGCCCGGGCATTGCGCCGGACGTCCAGGCGTGCGATGAGAAAGCGTCGGGAACAACTGCACAGCACAGGAGACGGCCATGTCCCTCAAGCGAGTCGGCATCCTCACCGGCGGCGGCGACTGTTCGGGCCTCAACGCGGTCATCCGGGCCGTCACCCGGGCTGCGGCCATCCAGCACAAGGCCACGGTGGTAGGCATCGAGAACGGGTTCGAGGGCCTCATCACCGGCCGCACCCAGGAGCTCACCACCAAGACCACCCGGGACATCCTCACCCTGGGCGGCACCATCCTGGGCACCACCAACAAGGGCAACCCCTTCGCCTACCGGGAATACGGGCCGGACGGGGCCATCACCGTCACCGACCGCTCGGACGAGGCGGTGGCCACGGTCAGGAAGCTGGGCCTGGACTGCCTGTTCGTGGTGGGCGGCGAGGGCACCCTGGACATCGGCTACCAGCTCCAGAAAAAGGGGGTGCCCATGATCGGCATCCCCAAGACCATCGACAACGACCTGGACCGCACCGACTACACCTTCGGGTACCAGACCGCGGTGCAGGTGGCCTGCGACGCCATGGACCGGCTGCAGACCACCGGCCGCAGCCACCAGCGGGTCATGATCCTGGAGGTCATGGGCCGCACCGCGGGCTGGATCGCCCTGGAGGCGGGCATCGCCGGCGGCGCGCACATCATCCTGATTCCCGAGATTCCCTACGACATCCGCTTCGTGATCCAGAAGATCAAGTACCGCGCCCAGGGCGGCAGCCCCTACACCATCCTCATGGCCGCCGAGGGCGCGGTGGCCCTGGACGGCACCATAGTCACCCAGGAGTCGGCCACCACCCGCTTGCAGGGCGTGCCCCAGTTGGGCGGGGTGGGCAACCACATCGCCGCGCTCATCAAGCAGGAGATCGACCTGGAGGTGCGCACCACGGTGCTCGGCCACATCCAGCGCGGCGGCTCGCCCTGCGCCTTCGACCGGGTGCTGGGCACCCGGCTGGGCGCGGCCGCGGTGCAAGCCGCGGCCGAGGGCAAGTTCGGCAACATGGTGGCCCTGCGCACCCCGGACATCGTGCTGGTGCCCATCGCCGAGCTGGCCGGGGTGGTGCGCAACGTGCCCACCTCCTCCCAGCTCATCGCCGCGGCCGAGGCCATCGGCATCAACCTGGGCCGGGAGAGGATGTAGGGGCGGGGGGCCGGGTCACGCGTCGTGCAGGCTCCCGCCGCACGACCCGCGTTGCCCATACCCGCCGTGGCGCGGCGCTATGCGCCTTGGCTCAACGCGGCCAACAGCTCCCGGGCGTGCCCGGGCAGCTTGGCGGCCAGGAGGGCGGCGTAGAAGGGGCCGCAGTCCCCGGCCGCGCCGGTGAGGGCCGCGGCGAGGTCCTCGGGGGGGAAAGTGGCCAGGACCGCGCGGGTCTCGGCGGCCAGGGCCGCGGCCTGGGGCGACTGGGCCGCCACCCCGGCCAGCACGCCGTCCACCCCGCCGTGCAGGCACTCCAGGGGCAGCCAGGCCGCAGCCCCCACCCCGTCCACCCGGTCCAGGCGCAGGCGCAGGGTGGTCTCCAGCACGAACCCGGCCAGGCTGGCCAGGGGCGAGGCCCCTTCCTCGGAGGCCGGCCCGTAGTCGCGCACTGTGGTCAGGCGCACGTCGATCTCCCCGTTCTCCAGCCGGGCCACGAAGTCGCCGGCCGCGTGGTGCCAGGGGAACACCCGGCCCCCGCTGCCCGGGTCGTAGCAGCGGCCCAGGATGTAGCCGGCCCGGTGGTACAATTCGCGCACCTGCTCCCGGTCCAGGGCGACCAGGCCACGGCCGAAGTCCCAGAGTTGGACCACGCCTGAGGCGTCCACGTGGAACTCGCAGAAGCCCGCGAACCATTCCACCAGGGCCAGGGCCAGGGGGCCGCCCCCTTCCGCGGCAGTGGCGGCCAGGACCCGGGGGAGCAGGGGCTCGCCCAGGCGCTCGCGCAGCCGGTTCAGCCAGGTGGCCTCGTTGGCCAGCACCGACCTCGCCAGGGCCGTGCTGGCGGCCAGCACCCCGCCCCGGAAGGTCCGGCCGTCCGGGAAGGCCAGCTCCACGCTGGCCGGGTGGTAGAGGGCCCCGTGCTTCTCGGCCCGGATGCGCATCTCCGCCGGCGCGGGCAGGCCCGGCCCCAGGGTGGCCTCGGCCAGTTCGGCCAGGGCCGGCGCGGCCTCGCCGCGCAAAAACGTCTCCAGGGCCGCGAAATAGGCCCCGTAGGTCACCCCGTCCGGGTTGCCCTCCAGCACCAGGCCCAGTTCCGCCTCGCCCGGAATGATGTCGCCCGCGGGCGCGGCCACGGCGTAGCGCACCCGGGTCATGGCTGCTCCGCGCCGCCGGGGCCGGCGGCGTCCTCGGCCCATTCCTTGGCCGAGCCCGGGCAGCCCAGGCGCAGGTAGGCGGTGAGGTCGGACACCCGGTTCATCCGGCAGTCCAGGTAGCAGGCCACGTACTGCCGGAAGGTGCGGCGGTGGCCGAAGGTGCGCCAGGCGCGCTCCGGCCCGGCAAAGGGCAGCCCGAAGAGCGCGCCCACCTGGGGGTGGATGGGCTGCTCGAAGTCCGGGAAGGGCTCGGCCATGGCCTGGAAGTGCTCCCGTTCCAGGGGCATGAAGCCCAGGGCGGCCAGCACCTCCTGGGCCACGTGGAAGGCCAGGATCTTGGCCGGGTGGTTCACGGTGAGGAAGAGCTGCTCCCGTTTCCAGCGTTCGTGCACCCAGTCCAGGCACTTCACGTCCCAGCGCGCCTCCTTCTGCTTCTCGATGGCGAAGCTTCGCTCCACCAGGGGCGCAGGGTCGTGGAAGCGGGTTACGTCCGTGTCGCAGTAGAGGTGCATGCACTCGGCCTTGGACAGGCCGCGCGCCACCAGGTCGTTGAGGAAGAAGTCCGAGAACTCGATGCCCGGGGCGTGGTCCCAGAAGGGCCAGTAACCCAGGAACAGGAAGTTGGGCAGCACCAGGGCCTGGGCGCGGGAGCCGAGCTGGGCCCGCATGGCCTCGCTGGAAAGCTCTCCCCAGGCGGGCTCCAGCCACTGGTGCAGGAACAGGGCGCAGGACTCCAGGGAGTCCGGGGGCACGTACTCGCGGGTGTAGTTCACGAAGTGCCGCACCCGGAAGCGCCGGGAGAACTCGGGATGCGCCGCCAGCAGCGCGGCCAGGGGCTCGCCCTGGCAGTTGGCATGGATGAGGCACAACTCCCGCGACATGCGGCGCAGGGTAGCCGGGAGCGCCCGGCGTGGCAAGATGCTTGCGCCCAGGGGTGGGAATGGGTACACGGGGTGCCTGTCGGGGTTCCCATTCATGACCAAGGAAATACTGCTGCTCGTCGTGGTGCTGGCGCCGGTGATCGTGTTCACCGTGGGACTGGTGCGCCAGGCGCGCAAACGGCCCAAGCCCTCGCTCAAGTTCGACTTCCGCAAGGCCAAGGAGCACGAGCGCAAGAAGAATAGCGACCTCTCGGCCTCGCCCTAGCTAGGCCGTTGAAAATCTCGCGATGGCTGCGTTGCTTCGACCACGTCAAACCCTCACGTATGTCGAATACGCTTCGGCCTTGACGTGCTCTCGCGCCTTGCCCTCGCGGTTTTTGAACGGCCTGGAGTAACCCGCCTTTTCCGGAGTTCTGATGGACCTCTTCCTCTCCCTCCTGCACATGGCCCTGCACCTGGACCAGACCCTGGCCCAGGTGGTGGCCGACTACGGCCGTCTCACCTACCTGCTGCTCTTCGTCATCGTGTTCTGCGAGACCGGGCTGGTGGTGACCCCCTTCCTGCCCGGGGACTCCCTGCTCTTCGCCACCGGGGCCATGGCCGGGGCCGGGCTCCTGGACGGGGTGCTGCTCCTCCCCCTGCTCTTCGCGGCGGCGGTGGCCGGGGACTCGGTGAACTACGCCATCGGCCGCCGGGTGGGGCCGGCCATCTTCGAGCGCCAGACCCGGTTCATCAACAAGAAGCACCTGGAGGAGGCCCACCGCTTCTACGAGCGGCACGGGGGCAAGACCATCGTGCTGGCCCGCTTCATCCCCATCATCCGCACCTTCGCGCCCTTCGTGGCCGGCATCGCCACCATGGACTACAGCCGCTTCCTGCTCTTCAACATCACCGGCGGCCTGGCCTGGGTGGGCGGGCTGCTGGGGGTGGGCTACCTCTTCGGCAACCTGCCCCTGGTGAAGAACAACTTCACCGCGGTCATCTACGTCATCATCCTCATCTCCATCACGCCGATCCTGGCGGAATTCGCCAAGAAGCTCTTCGCTCGCAAGAGGTAAGTCCGCCTTCTTGAAGCCCGGTTTGCGCGGGCATTGTCCTTCGCTTGCCTGTCGCGCTATGCTCGGCCCCCAGTGTCCTTTACTACGAAACACTCGGGGGTGGGGCCATGCCGCGTTGGATTCTCCTGTCCGGGACGTTGCTGCTTGCATTGTGCATGGGGGCCGTTGCGCAGGCCGGAAATCCTGAATCGCCCGGCCAGCCTGCGTCCGTGGTCATCTACGGCCAGCCCACGTGCAAGTATTCAGTTGCTGCCCGGAAGGCCTATCCGGACCACACGTACCACGACGTGACCCAGGATGACGCCGCCCTGGTGGAGATGCTCAAGCTGGCCAAGGGCAAGGCGGTGACGCCGGTCATCGTCAGGGACGGCCAGGTAGAGGTGGGGTTCGAGGGCAAGACCTGACCCCTCAAGATGTAGTCCGGCAGTCGGCCGGATGAAACGAAAAGGCCGGACCGGGGTTCACCCGATCCGGCCTTCTTTGCTGCGAAGGGCTGAAGCCTATTCGTCCTCGTCCCGCTCGAATCTCTGCGGGGCCAGGTAGATGAGGGGCAGGGAGAGCAGGGTGAGGCCGTACTTGACCAGCAAGTTGAAAGCGAAGATCTGCCAGACCACGTCCCAGGGCAGGGCGAAGGCGAAGGCCCCCAGGGCGAAGATCAGGTTGTCCACCGGCACGCTCACCGAGTTGGAGAAGAGCACCCGCATCCACTCGAAGCGGCGGGTGATCTTGCGCACGAACCAGGAATAGGCCTCGGTGTCCACCAGTTCGCTCAGCACCTCGGCCAGGATGGAGGCGGTGACGATGCGCCACACCGGCCCCAGCACCGCGGAGAACGCCTCGCCCAGGCCCCAGGAGGGGTCCGAGGGCACGGAGGCGGCCCACATGAGGTAGACGGCCATGAGCAGGTTCACCCCGCCCGCGGCCAGGATGAGCGCGCGGGTGGCGGACTTGCCCAGGGACTTGTGGGCCAGGTCGCGCAGGGTGAAGGTCACGGGGTAGATGAAGGTGCCCATGTCCACGGCCAGGCCGGCCACCACGCCGATCTTCACGCTGGCCACGTTGGAGAGCATCTGGGCCGCCACGTAGGCGGACACCACCAGCACCTGGGCGGTGAGCAGGGCGTTGGACCCGGTCCGGGACCGGTCCGATTCGGCCATGCGGCCGGATTTGTCGCGCACGGCTGCGTTTTCCATGAATAAAACCTCGCACGGGATTCCTGCGGCCGCCAGGCGCGGCCGGGACCAGGGGCATACACGGCCCGGGGCCGGAGGGCAAGCGGAAGGGGCCAGCCCCGGCCGGGCCGTCAACCAATCTTCGCCGCGCCTCCCCCGGGATGTCAACACCAGGGACTGGACAGTACGCGCCTGGGCTTCCCCGGCTCCCCTGTTTTGTGTATCCGCCCCATTGCCAAATCGCCAAATTCGTGGGATGGTTGCGAGAATGAGCAAAAGCCGCCGCGGGCGGCGGTGAACGATCCGGCCGCCCGGCGGCCAAAGGAGGAGGCATGGACCGTTTCGAGACCTATTACCGGACCCTGTACTCGGTGGCCCGGGTGGTCAATTCGAGCCTGGACCCGGCCAAGGTCCTGGAGGAGATCGCCCAGGCCGCGGCCAAGGCCATGAATGCCAAGGCCTGCACCCTGCGGCTGCTGGACCGCACCGGCCAGCACCTGCTGGCCAGCGCCACCTTCGGCCTGTCCAAGGCCTACCTGCGCAAGGGACCCGTGGACGTGGCCAAGAGCGGGCTGGACCGCGAGGTCCTGGCCGGCAAGGTGGCGACCATCAAGGACGTGAGCAGCGACCCCCGCTTCCAGTACCCGGAGCAGGCCAAGGCCGAGGGCATCCACTCCATCCTGGTGGCCCCGCTCTCGGTGGAGGGCAAGTCCATTGGCGTGCTGCGCATCTACCTGGGCGAGGTGCGGGACTTCGCCGCCTCCGAGGTGGAGTTCCTGACCGCCATCGCCGACCTCTCGGCCCTGGCCATCGAGAACGCCCGGCTGCACCAGGCCCTGAAGAAGGACTACGACATGCTGGCGGCCTTCGAGCACCGCATCTTCGAGGACTAGGAGGACACCCACCATGCTGCGTATCGGCATCAACGGCTTCGGCCGCATCGGACGCCAGGTGCTCAAGGCCATGCGCGAGTTCCATGGCGAGAGCATGGAGGTGGTGGCGGTCAACGACCTGTTCGACGCGCCCACCAACGCCCATCTCCTGGCCTATGACACCAACTACGGCCGCGCCCCCTTCGAGACGGGCGTGGACGGCGACACCATCCGCTACGGCGGGTGGAACATCAAGAGCTTCGCCCTGCGCGACCCCAAGGAGATTCCCTGGGGCCAGATGGGGGTGGACATCGTCATCGAGTCCACCGGCATCTTCCGCACCGGTCCCAAGTGCATGGCGCACATCGAGGCCGGGGCCAAGAAGGTCATCATCTCCGCCCCGGCCAAGGAGGAGGACGCGACCCTGGTGCTGGGGGTCAACGAGGACACGTACGACCCCAAGAATCACCGCATCGTGTCCAACGCCTCCTGCACCACCAACTGCCTGGCCCCGGCGGTGAAGGTCATCCACGAGGCCTTCGGGGTGGAGAGCGGGGTCATGTGCACCATCCACTCCTACACCAACGACCAGCGCATCCTGGACCTGCCGCACAAGGACCTGCGCCGGGCCCGCGCCGCGGCCCAGAACATCATCCCCACCTCCACCGGCGCGGCCAAGGCCGTCGGCATCGTGCTGCCCGAACTCAAGGGCAAGATCGACGGCTACTCCCTGCGGGTGCCCACGCCCACGGTCTCGGTGGTGGACTTCGCCGCGGTGCTCAAGAAGCCCGCCACCACCGACTCCCTACGCGCCGCGCTCAAGGAGGCGGCGGAAGGCAAGCTCAAGGGCATCCTGGGCTACTCGGAACTGCCCCTGGTCTCCATGGACTTCAAGGCCGACCCGCGCTCCAGCATCGTGGAGGCCGAGTTCACCAAGATGCAGACCGAGACCCTGTGCAAGCTGGTGTCCTGGTACGACAACGAGTGGGGCTACTCCTGCCGGGTGGCCGACCTGTGCAAGTTCATGGAGGACAAGGGCCTGTAGGCTCGCGTCCCGCGACCTGACGTATAAGGCCCGTCCCCGGCAGGGGGCGGGCCTTTTCCAGGAGCAGTTTTATTGCAACGCGTTTTGCGATTGACGGATGTCGTTAAACGACATACGTATTCAGCATGATCCGGGGATTCAGGGACCGCGACACCGAGAGGCTGTTCACCGGGGAGACGCCCCGCCGGTTCAGGTCCATCGAAGCCGCGGCCCGGCGCAAGCTGGACATGCTCGATGCGGCGCGGTCCCTGGCCGACTTGCGGGTTCCGCCCGGCAACCGGCTGGAGGCCCTGGCCGGCGACCGGGCCGGCGTGTACAGCATCCGCATCAACCAGCAGTGGCGGATATGTTTCGCCTGGACCGGCGACGGCCCGGACCGGGTGGAGATCGTGGACTACCACTGAGGAGGACGGCCATGCGCATTCGCACCCATCCCGGCGAAGTGCTCCGGGAGGAATTCCTGGCCCCCCTGGGCCTGTCGGCCAGCGCCCTGGCCCTGGCCCTGCGGGTTCCGGCCAATCGCATCAACGACATCGTGCGGGAGCGGCGCGGCGTGACCGCGGACACCGCCCTGCGGTTGTCCCGCTATTTCGGCACCACCCCGGAGTTCTGGCTCAACCTCCAGACTGCGCACGAGTTGTCCCTGGCCCAGGCCCAGGCCGGCTCGGAGATCAAACGCGGCATCGAGCCCCGGCCCGGCCTGGGGTAACGGGTTCTCCCGTGGATTCGCAGGCCCGTCCCCGGCAGGGGGCGGGCTTTTCTCTGCCTGTTGCGGCTTGGCGCGGCGGGACTGCCGGGGCTAGTTCCGGGTGTGGACCCGGTGGATGGCCGCGGCCAGGACCCGGGCCAGCTCGTCCATGTCCATGGGCTTGGAGATGTAGCCGTCCATGCCCGCGGCCAGGCACTTGGCGCGGTCCTCGGCCAGGGCGTGGGCGGTCATGGCCACGATGGGGACGTTCGCCTTGTCCCCGAGCCCGGTTGAGGCGCGGATGGCCCGGGCCGTCTCGTACCCGTCCAGCACCGGCATCTGCACGTCCATGAGGATGCAGTCGAACTCGCCGCGGGCGAGCTGCTCCAGGGCCTCGCGGCCGTTGGCCGCGGGGGTGGCGGAGCAGCCCAGGCGCTCCAGGAAGCGCAGGGCGGTGAGCATGTTGACCCGGTCGTCCTCGGCGATGAGCACCCGGCTGCCCGCCAGCTCCGGGGCCTGGGCGTGCGCGGGGATTCCCTCCAGGACCGGATGGAAGGCCCAGCCGCAGCGGATGGTCACGTAGAAGGTCGAGCCCTGGCCGGGTTCGCTCTCCAGGCACACGCAGCCGCCCATGAGCTGGGCCAGGT
>JAEXTU010000252.1 GCA_023453335.1 Pseudomonadota bacterium
GTATCCTCCCGGCTGGTGGCCACGATGGTGCGGATCTGGTGCGCGTCAACCAGGTTCACCGCCACCAGCACGATGACCCCGGCCATGGCCGGCAGGGGCAGGTAGGCGGTGAGCGGGGCCACCAGAAGCAGGATGGCCGCCACCCCCAGGGCGGAGAACACCGCGGCCAGGGGAGTGCGCCCGCCCGAGGCGTGGTTCACCCCGGTGCGGGTGAAGGAGCCCGAGGAGGCGTAGGCCGAGAAGAAGCTGCCCACCAGGTTGGACAGCCCCTGGCCGATGAACTCCTGGTTGTTGTCGATGCGCTGGTTGGTGAGGGTGGCCACCGAGCGGGCGATGGACACCGCCTCGGCCAGGCCCAGCATGGCGATGGCCAGGGCTCCGGGGAACAGGGCCTGCAAGGTCCGCGGCGCGAAATCGGGCAGGGACAGGGGGGGCAACTCATCGGGCAGGGCCCCCACCAGCCGCACCCCGTGCGCCGGGCCGTCCAGGAACAGGGAGAGCAGCGAGGCCGCCACCATGGCCAGGAACATGGCCGGCATGCGCGGCCGCTTGCGTTTGAGCGCGTAGGACAGGCACAGGGTCAGCCCGGCGATGAGCAGCACCCGGGAGTTGGTCTCCCCCAGCCGGCCGGCCCAGGCCGCCCAGGTCTCCAGAAACTCGCCCCGGGGCAGGTCGCGGATGCCGAAGAAATGCCCCAGCTGGCTGGTGATAATGAGCACCGCCGCACCGGCGGTGAAGCCCACCACCACCGAGTGGGACACGAAATTGATGACCGCGCCCAGCCGGGCCAGGCCCAGGCCCAGCTGCACCATCCCGGCCAGGAAGGTCAGGGTCAGCACCATGCGGACGTATTCCGGGTCGCCCGGGGCGTGCAGGCCGCTGACCTGGGAGAAGACCACCAGGGAAATGGCGGTGGTGGGCCCGGACACCAGGTGCAGGGAGGACCCGAACAGGGCGGCCACCAGCACCGGCACGATGGCGGTGTACAGGCCGAACTCCGGGGGCAGGCCGGCGATGGCCGCGAAGGCCACGCCCTGGGGTAGGACGATGACCGCGCCGGTCAGACCGGCCGCCAGGTCCGCGCGCAGCGAGGCGCGGTCCACCAGGTTCTTCCAGCCCAGGAAGGGGAACAGGCGGGACCAGAGGCCAGGGCCGGCGTGCGAGGGATGCTCCATCCTGCCCTCGTGCCACCCGGCGCGCCCCAGGTCAAGGCCCCCGGGACTGCGCGGGGCTACTCGCCCAGTTGCTCTCCCAGTTACTCTCCCAGGTCCTGGCCCATACGGTGGCTCACCTCGGCCCGCAGGGCCGCGAGGGTGAGCCGCACCTCCAGGAAGAAGAACACCAGGGAGCCCAGCAGGAAGGCCATGCTGGCCGAGAACAGGGCCTCGGGCACGAACACCACCCGCACCCGGCCCACGGCCTCGGCAAAGAGCAGGAGCACCAGCATGCCGATGCCGAAGATGCCCAGCAGGCACAGTCCCACCGCCGAGCGCATGAGCTTGCAGCGGCGGTAGAGCACCCGCACCTGGCGGTCGATCTCGGCGCGCTCCCGGGCCTCGGCCCCCGGGGCCTCCCGGCACAGCTGCCGGATGCGGTCCACCGACCGCCCCAGCCGGTTGGTCAGGGACAAGAGCAGCAGGCCGAAGGCCGAGATGAGCACGCAGGGGGCGATGGACGCGGACAAAACCTGGACCAGGGCGATGGGTTCCATGCGGCCAGTGTGGCACGGGGCATGGACGGACGCAAGGGAACGGCTGGGCGGTTCGTCAATCCCTGCCCGAGCCGGCCGTGCCGGACCGGGCCAAGAGGGCGGTTCGCGAACCGCCCTCTTCGCGCGGCCCGGCCTCCGCCCTCCCCGCTACCCCGCTTCCGGATGCTCCGGGTCGTGGCAGTAGTTGCCCTTGAGGAAGCACTGGGCCAGGTGCTGCACGCTGGCCTCGGAGGTCATGAGCATGTCCATCTGCCGGGTGTACTGGAGCAGCCGGCCCAGCTGGTCCAGGCGGGAAACCACCTCGGCCAGGTCGTCCTTGCGGAAGGAGGCGGTGACCCTATCGCCCACCACCTCCACGGTGAAGTCCAGGGCGCGGAGGATCTCGGAGATGGCCCGCACCCGCCGCACCCGCCGGGTCTCGTCCGCGGCCCCGCCCTTGAAGGAGAAGGTGATGTAGTTCTCGTTGGCCAGGGGGCCGCAGTAGGCGTCCAGCACCGAGTAGTGGTAGCCCACCCGGGAGCTGAAGTTCAGGTAGCGGTCGGAGATGAGGGCGTAACTCTTGTCCCCAAAGCGCTGGCCCTGACCCGGGGGCGGCCCCATGAGCTGTTCGCCCATGACCGCGAAGAATCCGCCCAGGTTGATGGGCTTGGGCTCGCGGCGGTTCACCCCGGGATGGAGCATGCCGGTGAGCAGGGCCGCGAACGGCGCGGACACGATCTCCTCGGGCCGCACCCGGCGGCCGTGCGGCTGGCGCACCCCCTCGCCCAGGTCGATGATGTAGAGGTCCAGGGGGATGGAGGCGGCGAGCTTGAGGGCCAGGCCGCCCTGGTCCGCGGCCATATCCGAGATCTGGAACATCTCGCCGTAGGAGCGCTCATGGATGAAGCGCATGACGTCGTGCACGGTCCGGGCGCTGCGGCCGCGGAAAACAGGGGAGGTGGGGTCGGTGAGGTTGAGGGGCACGATGAGTTCGGCCATCTTCTCGAGCACCGCGTAGACCGGGGAGGCCTTCATGAAGCCCTCGCGCTTCACGGCCAAGGCCAGGAGCTCCGGAACCTCGCCAGCGTAGATGCGGCCGGACAGGGCGTCCACCGTGACCATGGCCCCGTCGGGAATGTCGCGGGTTGCGGTGCGCAGGTTGAAGATGGACGGCAGATCGAACTCCCGCACCAGGGAGCCCATGTGCCCGGTGGCGCTGCCCGCGTCGGTGAGCACCGCCCGGGCCTTGCCCAGGAGCACTGCGTACTTGGGCGAGGAGTGCTCGGCCACCAGCACCGCGCCCTCGGGGAACCCGGCCAGGTCAGCCTCGGAGCGCACGTGGCGGACGGGTCCGACCGCCACCCCCGGGCAGGCGATGTCCCCGCCGGACAGGAGCATGGTGAAGCCGGGCACCCGGGGCGGCCGGGGCCGGTCGCGGCGGGAGGCGTCCACCCGCAGGGGCCGGGTCTGGAGCAGGATGAGCCGGCCGTCGGGGTGCAGGGCCCACTCCACATCCTGGGGCACGCCGTAGTGGCGCTCCAGGGCCAGGCCCATGCGGGCCAGCTCCCGGGCCTGTTCCTGGTTCAGGCAGGGCTTGCCGCCCTCCTCCTTGGACAGAGGCCGGTCGCCCACCCGGCCGGCCGGGTTGATGGCCAGCATGCGGTCCTGCACGGCCACGCCCCAATCGTCCACCTGGGGGAGTTCGGCCCCGTCGGTGGGCCGGGACAGGCGGTAGGTGTCCGGGGTGACCGCCCCGTCCACGGCGTAGGGGCCCAGGCCGAACACCGCATTGATGAGCACTCGCCGGTCCAGGGGGTCGGTGGGGCTGGTGGTGTACATGACCCCGGCCGCCCGGGAGGGGACCAGTTCCAGGCAGGCCACGCCCATGGACACCCCCTCGAAGGGGATGCCCTTGAGCAGCCGGTAGGCCATGGCTCGGGGGGTGAAGAGGCTGGCCAGGACCATCTTGTAGGTGGGGATAAGGCGCTCCCCGGTGACCCCGAGCACCGAGAGGTACTGGCCGGCGAAGGAGAGCTCGCCGTCCTCGCCGATGGCGCTGGAGCGCAGGGCCACGGGCAACTCGTCCACCCCGCGCTCGGTGCAAAGCCCGGCGTAGGCCGTGCGGATGGCCTCCTCCAGCTCGCGGGGCAGGGACGCGTCCAGAAAGGCGCGCTGGATATCCTCGGAGGCCCGGGTCACGGCCGCGGCGTCGGCGGGGTCCAGGCCCATGCGGCGGCGGTTCACCTCGTCCATGATCCCGGCCGAGGCCAGGAAGGCCTCGCAGGCCGCGGTGGTGATGGCGAAGCCGGCGGGCACCGGCAGGCCCAGGGCGGCCATCTCCCCCAGGTTGGCGCTCTTGCCGCCCACGCTGTCCACCATGTGGCGGTCCACCCCGCGGTAAGGGAGCACCGGGGCGCCGTCCCCGGAGCGGGCGCGGCGGGCGGTGAGGGCCGCCAGTTCGGCGCTGAGCCGGGCGGATATCTCGGCCAGGGCCGGGCTCTTGTTGCTGGACAGCCGGGCGTAGGCGTCCACCATGCGGCCCAGGTGGAAGGCGGTGCGCGAGGCCGCGGCGGCTACGTAGGCCATGCCGAACACCGTGTCCCCGCGGAGCTTCTGCTCCAGGTCGGAGATGATGGCCAACAGCTCGGAATTGGATTCGAGCAGGGCCTTGAAGCTCGCATAGCGGGCCTTGAACTGGGCCGCGTGGTCCACATCTGCGGCCTGGGGCCGCTTGCGGCGGAACAGGGACAGGAACGCGCGCATCCATCCTCCGAAGAGCGTGGCCTCCGAGGCGCAGGGCCTTCCGAAGCGCCAGGCAGGACAGGTTACGGGCCGGGTTGCACCATATCCCGGGCCAAGGGCCGGGACAACAGGCCAGGTGCGTTCCCCTGCCCGACACGATTCACGCCAACGCTTGCACGATGCTGCACCCACCAGACGAAAAACTATCTACGCTAATTTTATTATTTTTTTTAATACAAGCCGACGTCACGCCACACATCCCCCTGGCGGCGGAGCCAGTCACGCAATGGGAAAGCTGCTGCCGTGGCGCATCGCGCAACTCCTCCAACACCTTGTCCACTCTCACCTCCTCAAGCCTGGTTTGCTTTCGCGCCGGCTTCACGCACTGGCATGCGCCTTGCTGGAGGGGCTTGCAACAATCGCACCGGCACCGGGGCCGCATGCGCCTGATACCACCGTGTCCGCAGGTCCAGCCAAGGAGAGGGACAACGCCGTGAAGACCCATTTCCAGAAGGCCGCCATCACCCTGTTCGTGCTGACTCTTCTGGGTGTGGTCGACGGCTTGGCCCGCAGCGTGATCGAACCGGCCCACACCTTCCGGGTGGCGGCCGGGTCCGAGACCCTGGCCAGCGGGAACCTGGACCTCGCCCTGGATGCGGACGGGTCCAAGGCCCATTCCGAGGTGGCCCGCTCCCGCGACCCCAAGCGACTCAACGCCTATTTGCAATACACCGCCTCCTCGCCGGACATCCAACTGGAGTTCGTGGAGATGCGCGGCACGCTCTGGCGGGCCATGGTGCGCGCCCCCCGGTCACAGCCCGCAGGCGTGGTGGACTTCGTGGTCTACGCCCGGGTGCAGCCGCCCACGCCCAAGACCCTCCACTATTCCTTGCGCGTCTTCGACTCACCCGAGGCCCTGCGCGGCGACCTGACCTCCTTCTCCATGCGCTACCTGGGCATCGAGCCCTGGTGGGTGGTGATGGTCTGCATGCCCCTGGCCGCCTTCTTCGGCTTCCTGGTCTTCCGGGCCACGGGCGAGGAGGAGGATGCCCTCATCGCCCGGGGCATCGGGCCCATCTACAAGCTGGCCCGGCGCAAGGAGGGTTGGGAGCTCCTCTTCGGCCTAGGCGCGAGGCA
>JAEXTU010000270.1 GCA_023453335.1 Pseudomonadota bacterium
TGGGGTCGCCCAGGCCCACATCCTCGGAGGCCGAGTGGATGAGCCTGCGGCAGATGAAGCGCGGGGCCTCGCCGCCCTCCAGCAGGCAGGCCAGGTAGTAGAGAGCCGCGTCCGGGTCCGAGCCGCGGATGGACTTGATGAGGGCCGAGGCCAGCTCGTAGTGGGTGTCCCCGGCCTTGTCCCCGCGCAGGATGATCTCCGGCAGTATCCGCTTTATCTCTTCCGGTTGGCGCTGCTCGGGCGTCAGCTCGGCCGCGTACTCCAGCAGGTTGAGCAGGGTGCGGGCGTCGCCGCCGGCCACGTGGGCCAGGAAGTCCCGGCTCTCGCCCGGCAGTTCGAACTCCAGGGCCTTGGCCCCCCGCGCTGCCACCTGGTCCATCTCCTCGGGAGCCAGGGGCCGCAGCCGCAGCACGTGCAGCCGGGAGAGGAGCTGCCGGGTCACGCTGAACGAGGGGTTCTCGGTGGTGGTGGCCAGCAGGGTGATCTCGCCGCTCTCCAGGAGCGGCAGGAAGAAGTCCTGCTGGGCCTTGGAAAAACGGTGCAGCTCGTCCAGGATGAGGACTTCCTTGTCCGCCAGGCGCTTGCGCAGCTCGGCCAGGCCGGCCTCGGGCGCGGAGACCCGCACCCAGGGCTGCAAGCGCGACTGGGCCAGGAGCAGGGCCAGGGTGGACTTGCCGCAGCCCGGCGGGCCGAACAGGAGCAGGCTGGGCAGGCGGGCGGCCTTGAGGAAGGTGCCCAGCTTGGCCCGCAGATGGTCCTGGCCGATGAACTCGTCCAGGGTCCGGGGCCGGATGCGGTCGGCTAAGGGCTGGCTCATGGCGGATTCCGTGCAGTAGGGGAGGGGTGCCAACGCGGCACCCTGGAAAGACCTACAAAGAATGCGGGGAGACTGTCTAGCTCTGGCCTTTGGCCCTGGCCCAGAAGGCCAGGCCCAGGGCCGCCAGGGCCGCGGTCTCCCAGCGCAGCACGCCCTGGCCCAGGCTCACGGCCATGAACCCGCCGGACTTGAGGGCCGCAACCTCCTCGGGGGCCAGGCCGCCCTCGGGGCCGACCACCACCAGGATGCGGCCCTGCGCGGCCAGGTCCACGGGCCGCACCAGGGGCGCGGCCGCGGCCTCGGAGCAGATGCGCCGGCGGTCGAAGTCGCGGCCGAACTCCACCAGCCCGGCCAGCCCGTTCCCGATGATGCCGGTCTCGGGCAGCAGGAGGTTGCCGCTCTGCTTGGCCCCGGCCACCATCTTGCCGAACCAGGCCTCCCGGGGCTCGTCCGGAGGGTCGCCCTGGCTACGCTCGGCGCGCCAGAACCACAGCCCGGACGCACCCAGCTCCACGGCCTTTTCCAGCAGCCAGGAGCGCCGCGCCTGCCGGCTCCAGCCCAGGGCCAGGTGCACCTGGGCCTCGGGCCGGGCCACCTCGCGCAGCTCCAGGACCTCCAACTCGGCCCGGTCCTTGCCGACCTTCAGGATGCGGAACTCGCCCTCGCGGCCAGTCCCGTCGAACAGGCGCAGGGAGTCGCCCCCCCCCAGGCGCACGGCCTTGAGCGCGTGCCGGGCCTCGGGGCCGTCCAGCACCCAGGGCTCGGCCCAGCGTTCGGGTTCGAGATAGAAGAGTCGCAAGCCGGCCTGCCTAGAATTTGATGCGCGCCGTGCCATCCTTGTAGAAGGGCAGCTCGGTGCGGGTGGCCTCCAGCTCGGTGCGGGAGGCGCGGATCAGGAAGCTCTTCTCCTCGGCCGCGTCGGCGCGCACGTAGGCCAGGGCAATCGCATGCCCCAGGGACGGGGCAAAGGAGCCGCTGGTCACCTCGCCCACCTGTTCGCCCGAGGGCAGGCAGATGGCATCGTGGGTGCGGGCGCTGCGCCGGCCGGCCACGGACAGGGCGATGAGCCGGGTGTTGCGGCGCAACGCCCCGGCCTTGCCCGTGAAGTCCGCGGTGGACTTGACGAACACGTCCAACCCGGCCTCGGCCGGGGTGTGGTTCTCGTCCAGGTCCTGGCCATACAGGGGGTAGCCCAGCTCCAGGCGCAGGGTGTCCCGCGCGCCCAGGCCCGCGGGCTTGACCGAGGCCTCGGCCAGGAGCCGCTCCCACAGGGCCGGGGCGCGGTCGTCGCGGATATAGAACTCGTAGCCCAGCTCCCCGGTGTACCCGGTGCGGGACACGATGCAGGGGTCCTCCTCGAACTCGCACTTCACGAAGGCGAAGTAGTTCAGGAAGCTGAAGTCGCGCTCGAAGACCCGCTCCAGCACCTCGCGGGAGGCCGGACCCTGCAGGTCGATCTTGGCGGTGATCTCGGTGATGTCCTGGAAGAACATGTCCTCGGGCAGGCGGGCCTTGATCCAGGCGAAGTCGCTCTCGGCCCGCGAGCCGTTGACCACCAGCATGTACTCTTCGTCGGACAGGCAGTAGACGATGAGATCGTCCAGCACGGTGCCGGCATCGCTGAGTAGGAAGCCGTAGCGGCAGCGGCCCGGCCCCAGGTTGTCCAGGTTCTGGGTCACCAGCCTGGCCAGGGCGGCGCGGGCCTTGGCCCCCCGGAGCTTGAACTCGCCCATGTGGCAGATGTCGAACACCGAGGCCGAGGAGCGGGTGTGGTGGTGCTCGGCCAGGATGCCCTCGTACTGGATGGGCATCTCGTAGCCGGCAAAGGGAGCCATCTTGGCCCCGTGGGCCTTGTGCCAGGCGGTGAGCGGGGTGGTCTTCAGGTCGGACACGGCAGTTCTCCGGGATTGCGTTGGAACTGATTGCAGTTACACGGCCCGCGCCGAGGCCGGGAAGTCCGCCCGGGAGCGGCGGATGGCCCGGAACTCGTCGAGCAGGGCCACCATGCGGCCATATTGCTTCTTCACGTCCTGGCCGTAGCGGGTCAGGTCCTCGTCCTTGCGCGACACGTAGGTCGAAACGAGGTACCCGTCATGCAGCGTGTTGCCGCAGATGTCAATGACCGTCTGGACCAACGCGTCGAAATAGTTGACTATCTCGAATTTCAGCTCGTGCAGGATGGCGTTGGACTGCTCCAGCCGCTCCCGGACCTTGGCCGTGCGGCCCTTGCCCTGGGTGCGGCTCAGGTCCACCAGATGCTTCACCTTCCGGGCCTGGCGAATATAGCTGTACTTGGACCAGACCTCCTGGTGCAGCTCGTGCATGGACTGGAACACGTCCAGGTTGTCCGGGTTCAGGAGGTAGTTGTCCAGGACCCGCACCACCTTGGCATAGAACTCCTCGGAGTAGGCGATGATCCGGCGCTGGTGCTTGGAGAGCCAGGCAAAGAGGAACTTGAGCCGCTTCTCGTGGGTGTCGGTGTTCTCCACCACCTCGTTGCGCTTGTACACGATGCGGCCCGTGTATTCGCCGCGCACGATATCGTTGAGGCGCAGGAACATGTTGGTGGTGTCCTTGATGAGGTTCACCCGCCGGGTGGCCCGGCCGGTGAGGGGATGCACCACCTCCTGGTGCAGCACGGACAGGGCGCGGTCCTGCTGCACGTTGCCCGGGTCGAACTTGTGCTGGCGGTACACCACCCGCAGGATGACCACCCGCCTGTCCCGGTCCACAAAATAGGAGCCGCGGGAGAGGACCCGGATGGCGTCCTTCTGCTCCTTGTCCACCTGGACCAGGGCCAACTTCTCCACCCGGGGGTAGTGCTGGGCCTCAGGGTGGGACCACAGGGTGGTGATGGTGCGGTCGGACTGGCCCAGGACCCGCACGATGAAGGGCTCGCCCAGCCGGAACAGGCGGCGGGCGAACAGGGCCGAGGAGGTGCGGCGCTCGGACACGATGGCGAAGCCGTAGAGTTCCATGAGGAACTGGTACACGAAGTTGCGGTACAGCTCGTAGCGCACGTTGTCGCCCGGCGCGAACTTCTTCATACGCAGGCCGTAGCGCTTGATCTCGGTGTCCAGGTCCGAAGGGAAGGAGGCATACACGCCGGAGAGGTAGAACGCGCCGTCGGAATCCAGGGATATGACGTGGGCGCGGTCCATCTGGGCCAGGTAGGGCACCAGCCGGGGGTAGTTCTCCAGGGCGGTCAGGTCGCGGCGGGAGAAATGGCGCTTGAAGTCCTCCTGGAGCGGCTTGGGCATGCGGTCCAGAAAGGTGCGCAGGTTCTGGGCCAGCACCGACTGCTCCAGGGGGCAGGCCGGACC
>JAEXTU010000285.1 GCA_023453335.1 Pseudomonadota bacterium
CTACCGCGCCGGGCGGCAGGACGGGGGCCGCCTCCCCGGGTGCGCCGAGGAGGACCGGTTCCTGAACATGGAGTTCACCCACGCCACCAAGATCATCAAGGGCCAGGTCTCGTCCAAGGAGACCAACGACCAGGAGCTGGAGATCCAGGCCTTCTACTTCTTCCGGGACCTCAAGAGCCGCTACCCCAAGCTGGCCGAGCGCCTGGACGAGGTCTATTCCCGGATGATGGCCACCCGCATCATCGTGGCCAACCACATGCACGCGGGCGACGGCAACTGCCACGTCAACGTGCCGGTGAACTCCAACGACCCGGTCATGCTGGGCCTGGCCCAGGAGGCCGTGGAGGAGGTCATCGCCAAGGTCCTCACCCTGGGCGGGGTGGTCTCGGGCGAGCACGGCATCGGGATCACCAAGATCGCGTTCCTGCCCGAGGACCGCATCCAGGCCCTGCGCGCCTACAAGGCGGAGGTGGACCCGGACGACATCCTGAACCCGGGCAAGCTCACCACCCGGCAGCTTCCCGCGCCGCCCTTCACCTTCTCCTTCAACCGGCTCATCTCGGACCTCAAGACCAGCGGCCTGCCCAACCGGGAGCGGCTCATCCGCATCCTCACCAACATCCAGACCTGCACCCGCTGCGGCAAGTGCAAGCAGGTCTGCCCCATGTACCAGCCGCGCGAGTCCATCATCCACCACCCGCGCAACAAGAACATCTCCATCGGCGCCATCATGGAGGCCATCTACTACTCCCAGGTGCTCACCGGCCAGCCGGCCCCCGCGCTGCTGGACGGGCTGCGCGACCTGGTGGACCACTGCACGGCCTGCGGCAAGTGCATGGCCGTGTGCCCGGTGAAGATCAACACCCCGGAAGTGACGCTGAGCATGCGGGCCTTCCTGGAGGAGAAGGGGGCGGGCGGGCATCCCATCAAGACCCGGATGCTGGCCTGGCTGGCCGCCAACCCGGCCAAGCGCGTGCCCCAGGCGGCCAAGGCCCTGTCCGTGGGGCAGAGCCTGGTCAACGCCACGGTGGGGGTCATCCCCGCGGCCTGGCGGCGGCGCATCGCCAACCCGGTGCTGCACGGCAAGGGGCCGGACCTGGACTTCCGCAACCTGGGCGAGCGCCTGGACCTCATGGCCGGCTCCATCTTCATCCCCGCGGGCGCGGACCCCGCCTCGGCAGTGCTCTACTACCCGGGCTGCGGGGCGCGGCTCTTTTCCCCAGGCATCGGCATGGCCGCGCTCTATTTGCTGCTCTCCGCCCGGGTGGCGGTGGTGGTGCCCCAGGAGCACCAGTGCTGCGGCTATCCGCTCATCTCCGCGGGCTTCGACGCGGCCTTCCGCGCCAACCGCGAGCGCAACCTGGCCTCCCTGGCCGAATTGCTCAACCGGGCCGCCCTGGCCGGGCTCACGGTGCGCCGGGTGCTCACCGCCTGCGGCTCCTGCCGGGAGGGCCTCAAGGAGTACGGGCTGGACACGGGCAAGACCCCGCTCGCCCACCTGGACGTGGCCCAGTTCCTCATGTCCCGGCCGGAGTTCGCCCTGCCCGCGCCCGACGCCTGCGAGCCGGTGCTCTTCCACCCCGCCTGCCACGCCGAGTGGTCGGGCCTGGACCCGGTGAAATCCGGGGCGGCCTATGCCGCGGCGGTGTCCAAGCTGGCCGGCTGCGCGGCCCAGGTGACCCCGGGCTGCTGCGCCGAGTCCGGCCTGGGCGCGCTCACCACCCCGGCCATCTACAACCGGCTGCGCCGCCAGAAGCAATTGCAGTTGGAGGCCGACCTGGGCGGCGACGCGCACGTCCCGGTGCTGGTGGGCTGCCCCTCCTGCAAGGTGGGCATCCGCCGCTGCCTGAACGGCATGCACCGCAAGAACCCGGTGCTGCACACCCTGGAGTACCTGGCGGCCAAGGCCGGCGGGAAGGACTGGAAAAAGAAGCTCGCCGCCCTGGTCCGGGACGCCCGGGCCGGCCGGCGCAACGGAAGCTGACCCGGTGCGGTTCCTGGGCGTGGACTTCGGCACGGCCCGGGTGGGCCTGGCCCTGTCCGACCCCGCGGGCCGGATGGCCTTTCCCCTGGCCACCCTCACCCGCACCACCCGGGACAGGCTCTTTGCCGACCTCCTGGCGGTGATCGCCCGGGAGGGGGTGGAGCGCATCGTGGTGGGCCTGCCCCTGAGCCTGGACGGGAGCGAGAGCGAGAGCACCCGGCGGGCGCGCAATTTCGCGGCCAGCCTGGCCCGGCGTACCCCGACGCCGGTGGCGCTGGAGGACGAGCGCCTGTCCACCGACGCGGCCCTGGACGACTTGCGCGCGGCCGGGGTTCGAGGCAAAAGAAAGCAGGCGGCGGTGGACCAGCAGGCCGCGGTGCGCATCCTGCAAACGTATCTGGACCGCACCCGGGCCTGACGCCGCGCCCCGCCACGCGAAACTCCCGAGGACATGGTGGAAGAACCGACCCCCCCGGAGGCCCCGGCCGCCCCTGCCGAGCCCTCCCCCGAATCCGCGCCCGCTCCCGAGCTCGCACCTGCGCCGGACCCCGCGTCCCCTCCCGGGTCGGGCCGCGAGCCCTTCTTCACCCGGCCCGCGCGCAACACCGTGCTGGGGGTGCTCCTGGCCCTGGCGGCCATGGCCGGCTGGTTCGCCTGGCAGGCTTACGCCTTCCTGCACACCCCGCCGGCGACCCCGGGGGTGGAAAAGGTGGTGTCCATTGATCCCGGGGAGACCTTCGACCAGGTGGCCCGCAGGCTCCACGCCGAGGGCCTGATCGGCGACGCCGCCAAGTTCCGCGCCCTGGGCCAGTGGAAAGGCAAGCTCGCGGCCATCAAGGCCGGTGAGTTCGCCCTGCGCACGGACATGCTGCCCTCCGTTGTGCTCGCCGCCATCACCGAGGGCAAGCCGCTTCTGCACCGGCTCCAGGTGGTGGAGGGCCTGGCCTGGTGGCAGGTGGGCCGGCTGGTGGAGGAGTCTGGCCTGGCCAGCTTCGCCAGCTTCGCCAAGGCGGTGCACAACCCGGCCTTGCTGGCCGAGTTCCGCATCCCCTTCCCGAGCGCCGAGGGGTTCCTGTACCCGGACACCTATTCCGTGCCCCGGCCTCGCGGCCAGGACGCGGAGCCGCTGGTCCGGGCCATGCTGGCCGCCTTCTGGCGGCAGGCCGGGGCGCGGCTGTGGCCCGCGGGCCGGCCCGACCCGGCCACCCTGGCCCGGCTGGTGACCCTGGCCTCCCTGGTGGAGAAGGAGACCGGCGAGCCCTCCGAGCGCGGCCGCATCGCCGGGGTCTACGCCAACCGCCTGGAGCGGCATATGCTCCTGCAATGCGACCCCACGGTGATCTACGGACTGGGCGAGGCCTTTGACGGCAACCTGAAGCGCGTCCATCTGGAGGACGCGGGCAATCCCTACAACACCTACGCCCACCTCGGCCTGCCGCCCGGCCCCATCTGCTCCCCGGGCCTGGCCTCCCTGGCCGCGGCCGCCGCGCCCGAAAAAAACAATTTCCTCTACTTCGTGGCCATGGGCAACGGCACCCACGCCTTCAACACCACCCTGGAAGCCCACAACCAGGCGGTGCGCCGCTACCAGCTCCGCCACTGAGCCGCGGCCGGGGTTGTCGACCGGGCACGGGGCAGGCGGCTCAAGCCGGCCGTGTCACGAAACCTGCCAGCGCGGTTTCCCGCCAGGGCCGGAGTTGGCAACGGCACGCCGTTGCATCCCCCGCGAAAAACACCTCATCAGCCCGCACCCACTGAAAGACCAGAAGAGGTTTCCCCTTCTCCCCCGCCCGGGCAGACGCCCTGGAGCGCTCGTTGTCCAGGAAATGAACCCGGCAGGTTCAAGGAGCCGTGGCGCGGGTTGTGCGGTGCAGCC
>JAEXTU010000291.1 GCA_023453335.1 Pseudomonadota bacterium
CCCCCCCCCACCCAGCAGTCGTCGCCGATGTGGATGCCCTGCCGGGTGACACCTTGCTCCTTGATGGGGGCGTCGGTGCGGTCGAACACGTGGTTCTCCGAATGGAAGCTCACCCGCTGGCCCATGATGACCTTGGCGCCTATCTCCACCCCGCCCGCGCCGCCGATGAAGGAGAACGCGCCTAGGCTGGAGTCCGCGCCGATGCGTACGCCTTTGCCCAGGTCGGTGACCACGCCGCTGGCCTCAATGATGGTGTAGGGACCGATGTTCACCCGGTCCCCCAGGCAGACGCCCTCCCGGGACAGTCCGTTGATGAAGGCCTGGCGGCCCAGTTGCACGCCTCGGCCGAAGGCTACGAGCCCGGCGTTGCGGAGGCGGACGCCGGGGCCCATGAACACCGCTCCTCCCCACCAGCGTAGGCGCACCGCGCCCATGGCCGCGCCGCGCAGCAGGGACAGGCCGTAGTGCCAGGCCAGGTCCGCCAGGGCGGAGAGGGGCAGGCCGGGGTCCAGGCCATAGCCCTCGCCCTTGACGGCGCGGGCCATGCGCTCCAGCAGGCGGCGGACCAGGTCGGTCAGCGATCCAGCAAGGCGTGCAGGCATGCGGTGAACTTGGCCGCTTGGCCGGGTTTGCTCGCCAGGGATAATAGGCCGCTCAGGGCCAAGCGCGCCACCAGTCCCGCATCCAGGACCAGGGTGGCGGCCAGGGAGCCGAGCGCGCCGGCATGGCGGGCGTTGAAGCGCCGAAAGCCTTTGACCAGCAGGTTGTGCCGAGCCGGGGAATACCCCCCCAGGTGCCGGTAGGCCAGTCCCGGGTGGTAGAGGGTGGCGAAACCGGCCCGGGCTGCCCGCCGGCAGTAGTCCACGTCCTCCACGTACATGAAATACCCCTCGTCAAGCCCGCCCAGACGGCTCCACAACTCCGACCGGGTGAGCAGGAAGGAGCCCTCCACCCAGTCCACCGGGACCGGGGCCGCGCCCGGGGCGAAGTCGCCGCGGCCGAACGCGCCGTCCCGGCGGTACAGCCGGGAGAAGAGAACCAGCCGGTGGAACCAGGGAAAGGACCCGCAGGAGAACCGGTACTCCAGGTCCCGGCCCAGCATCCTGGCCCCGATTGCCCCGGCATCGGGTCGGTTGTGCAGCAGCTCCAGGGCGGGGTCAAGGGGAGCGAGCAGGACCGTGTCCGCGTTGAGCAGGAGCAGGTAGGGCCGGGCGGCCTGCCGGGCGGCCAGGTTGCAGCCCGCGGCGAAGCCCAGGTTCTCGGGGGAGCGCACCACCGTGGCCGCGGGGCAGATCTGCTGGGCCAGGCCGGGGCTGTCGTCGGCCGAGGCGTTGTCCACCACCACGACCTGGGCCTGGGGGGCATGCTCGGCCAGAGAGCGGAACAGGGCCTCCAGATGGGGCCGAGAGTCGTGGGTGACCACCAGGATCGCCAAGTCGGAGGAGTCGGCCATGGCCTCAGGCCCGGGCGGCATCGGGCTGCCGCTGCCAGGATTTGGTGTCCAGGGCGAACCGGGTGGCCACGCGCTCGGCCTCGGCCGCGGCCTGGACCAGGAAGCCGGGGTCCACGCCGCAGAGCCAGTCCTGCGCCGGCGCGGCGGGCCGTTGGTTCAGGGCGTCCATGCGGTGGGCCACCGCGTCGCGCAGGGCCCGGAGGGGCAGGGCTAGGCGGACCATGCTGCGCAGCGTGCCAAACCGCTCCCGGTCCCAGAGGATGGCGTTGAGCAAGCCCACCCGGGCCATGGTGGCCTGGTTGCGGCGCTTGCCCACCTCCGGGAGGGTGAAGGAGTCCAGGTCGAGGAAGCGGCAGATGCGGCCGAAGGCCTCGGCGTTGGTGGCGGGAGAGAAGAGCTCCTCGTAGCTGACCACCAGGAGCGGCGAGGCCGGGAATGCCGTTGCGTAGCGCTCCACCTGCTCGGTGTACCGGCCGCGGGCCATATAGCTGAAATGGGGCAGGGCCATGTCTGGGGAGGCGGCCAGGCGTTTCGGCTCGGCACGCAGGGCCTCGGGGAAGGCCAGGGGCTCTACTCCCCGGCGCACGGACATGCGGTAGTGGGAATAGGCTCGGGCCAGGGGATCCCGGACGATAACCAGGAAGCGCGGCGACAGGCCGAGTTGGAGCATGCGGCCGGGGGTCTCGGGCAGAAAGAGGTAGTCCGGGTCCACCTCGCCGCAGATCGCCCCGCCGGCTGGGGCAGGGTACTGGCGGGCGTACCAGCCGGCCCCCTGGGCAAAGCGCTTCGGGTGGCTGAAGAAATGGGTTTCCTTGCCCTTGGGCAGGCACAGGCCGGGCTGGGCCGCCAGCCAGTCGTGCAGGGCGGTGGTACCTGCCTTCTGGGCCCCGAGCACGAAGAAGCCGGGCTGCAGGGGGAAGGAGTCCGGCTTCATGCGGGGGGAGTTTCCTCTGGGCCGCCCTTCGCCGGGGCGGTGCGGTAGCGCAGGATCGCGGCCGGGACGCCGCCGACCACGGCGAAGGGGGGGACGTCCCGGGTGACCACCGCGCCGGCTGCCACCACGGCCCCGGAGCCGATGGTCACCCCCTTGAGGATGACCGCGCCGTGGCCGATCCACACGTCGTCCCCGATGGTGACCGGGGCGCGGACGATGCCCTGGGCGAGCATGGGCATGTCCAGGTCCGCTATGCGGTGGTCCGTGTCGCGGATGGTGGCGTGGCTGGCGATCATGACGTTCCTGCCGATGCGGATGGAGGCGTTGACGCCGATGACGTTGTAGCCGGAGAAGAAGGAGTTCAGGCCCACCTGGATGGTGGCCGACCCCTGGAACAGGCAGTACTCCCCGATGGTGTTGCCCCCCTCCAGAACGATGCGCAGCCCGTCCCCCTGGGCGAGGTCGGGAAACTCGTGCACGGTGAACCCCTTGCGGATGGCGCACCGGCCGCCCACCTCCAGGTGCGGGAGGTGGATGGCGCGGTAC
>JAEXTU010000295.1 GCA_023453335.1 Pseudomonadota bacterium
GAACGGGGCCGGGCCCCGTTCCCTCGCCGTGGACAAGCTGGAGAAGGCGTACGGCCGCGGCGCGCTGGTGCTCAGGGGCATCAGCTTCGCCGTGTCCGGCGCGACCACCCTGGGCATCATCGGCCCCTCGGGCTCGGGCAAGAGCACGCTCTTGCGCTGCATCAACCGGCTCATCGAGCCCACCGCCGGCCGCATCACCGTGGCCGGCACGGACATGGTGGGGCTGGGAGGCACGGCCCTGCGCCAGGCCCGCCGCCACATCGGCATGGTCTTCCAGGAGTTCAACCTGGTGGAGCGGCTGTCGGTGATGGAGAACGTGCTCTGCGGCCGGCTGGGCTACATCCCGCCCTGGCGGGCCTGGCTGCGCAAGTACCCGCCCGGGGACATCGCCCGCGCCTTCGACCTCATCGACCAGGTGGGCCTGGGCGAGTTCGCCAACCAGCGGGCGGACAGCCTGTCCGGCGGCCAGCGGCAGCGGGTGGGCATCGCCCGCGCGGTGATGCAGGAGCCGGACATCATCATGGCCGACGAGCCCACCTCCTCCCTGGACCCCAAGACCTCGGTGGAGATCATGGAACTGCTCACCGGGTTCTCCCAGGCCCGGCAGATGCCGCTCATCATCAACATCCACGACGTAGAGCTGGCCAAGCGCTTCTGCGACCGCATCATCGGCGTGTCCGGCGGGGTGGTGGTCTTCGACGGCCCGGCCCGCGACCTGGACACCTCCCACCTGAAGGCCATCTACGGCGGCGAGGACTGGCTGCAATGACCACCGCCGCGGTCCGCACCCCGTTCGCGCCCAACTGGTGGGCCCGGCTGGGCTGGCTGCTCCTGGTGGCCTACTGCGTCTACGCCATCGCCGACATGCAGATCACCTGGGAGCGGTTCCTCATCGGGCTGCTCAACGGGCTCAAGTTCATCGCCGAGATGTTCCCGCCCAGCTCCAAGCGGCTGGGGCTGCTCGCGGACAATCTCATCGAGACCGTGGAGATCGCGGTCATCGCCTCGGCCTTCGGCATCGCCGCCTCCCTGCCCCTGGGCCTCTTCGCGGCGCGCAACCTCATGCCCGCCTGGCTCACCTGGCCGGCCCGCACCATCATCGCCGTGTGCCGATCCTTCCACCCGGTGATCTTCGCCATCCTCTTCGTGAAGGCCGTCGGGTTCGGCCCCCTGGCCGGCATCCTGACCCTGGTGTTCGCCTCCATCGGGTTCGTGGGCAAGCTGTTCTGCGAGGCCATCGAGGAGATTTCCCTCAAGCCGGTGGAGGCGGTGACCGCGGCCGGCGCGCCCTTCGCGAGCGTGCTCACCTTCGCGGTGTTCCCCCAGGTCTTCAACCGCTTCGTGGGGTTCGCCACCTACCAGTTCGACTCCAACCTGCGCAACTCCACCATGATCGGGGTGGTGGGCGCGGGCGGCATCGGCGGCACGCTGTTCGCTGCCTTCCAGCGCTTTGACTACGACTTTCTGTGCACCATCCTGCTCTCCATCATCGCGCTCATCATGCTCAGCGAGCTGGCGGCCACGCGCGTGAAGGCGGTGTTCAATGACTGAGCCCCGCACCTGGCGGCGCTTCACCCCGGCCGAACGCCTGGCCCGCTTCGCGGTCTACCTGGGGGCCACCGCCCTGTTCGTGGTGTCCCTCAAGACCGTGGAGGTCATCCCCGAGTTCCTCTACGACGCGCCGCACCAGGTCATGGACCTGCTCGTCCGCATGTGGCCCATCGACTATGCGGCCTACCACAAGGCGCACATCCACCAGGCCCTCATCGAGACCCTGAACACCTCCACCCTGGGCACCATCTTCGCCCTGTTCATGGCCCTGCCCCTGGGCGTCATGGCCGCGGGCAACATCGTGCGCTCGCCCCTGCTCAACTGGGTGGCCAAGTTCTTCCTGGTGTCCTCGCGCACGGTGAACACCCTGGTCTGGGCCATCCTCTTCGTGGCCATCTTCGGCCCCGGGGCCCTGGCCGGGGTGGCGGCCATCTCCTTCCGCTCCATCGGGTTCTGCGGCAAGCTCCTGGGCGAGGCCCTGGAGGAGGTGAAGCCCGGCCCCATCGAGGCCCTCAAGGCCGCGGGCGCGCCCTGGATCAGCATCCTGCTCAAGGGCTACTGGCCCCAGGTGGCCCCGGCCTTCTGGGGCATCGCCCTGTTCCGCTGGGACATCAACGTGCGGGAGAGCGCGGTCATCGGCCTGGTGGGCGCGGGCGGCATCGGCGTGTCCCTGGAGGACGCGCTGAACCTCTTCCACTGGCCCCGGGTCTCTCTCATCCTGCTGTGCATCTTCGCCGTGGTCATCCTGGCCGAGTTCTTCGTGACCAAGGTGCGGGCCAGGATGATCTAGGAGGCGCCGTGCAGCCCCTCTCCGCCATGCCCCCCGCGGCGCGCCGGGCCGTGCGCCACGTGCTCTGCGACATCGACGACACCCTCACCGACTCCGGCCGGCTGGGGGCGGCGGCCTACGCCGCGCTGGAGGCCCTGCACCGGGCCGGGCTCACGGTGACGCCCATCACCGGCCGGCCCGCGGGCTGGTGCGACCACATCGCCCGCATGTGGCCGGTGCACGGGGTGGTGGGCGAGAACGGCGCGTTCTACTTCCGCTACGACCACGTTGCCCGGCGCATGGTCCGCCGCTACTGGAAGCCCGCGGCCGAGCGCCGCGCCGATGCGGCCCGGCTGGCCGAGTTGGGCGCGCGCATCCTGGCCGAGGTGCCGGGCTGCGCCATCTCCGCGGACCAGGCCTACCGCGAGGCGGACCTGGCCGTGGACTTCTGCGAGGACGTGCCGCCCCTGCCCCTCGCTGCGGCCCGGCGCATCCAGGGGCTGTTCGCGGCGGCCGGGGCCCACGCCAAGATCAGCTCCATCCACGTGAACGGCTGGTTCGGGGACTACGACAAGCTGGCCATGACCCGGATATTCTTCGCCGAGGCCCTGGGCGAGGACCTGGACGCGGTGAAGGACGCGGTGGTGTTCGCCGGCGACTCGCCCAACGACGCGCCCATGTTCGCGCACTTCCCCAACGCGGTGGGGGTGGCCAACGTGCGGGACTTCGGGGACGCCCTGCCCGCCCGGCCGGCCTGGGTCACCCCCTCCCGGGGCGGGGCCGGCTTCGCCGAGCTGGCCGCGGCCCTGCTGGCGGCCCGCGCCTGACCGCCTTGCCTCTCCCCGGGGCCTGCGGCTAGAGTGTCCCTCCCGAGGCTTCGGGGGGAGAATCCCATGAGCGAGAACCACGATCGGCCGCAGGCGTCCGACGCGAATGGCCTGACCCTGCGCCGCGACCCGCGGGGCGGATGGCGGCTGGGGGCGGCTTTGCGCATGGCGGATCGGCCCGGGGAGCTGGCCGGCCTGGCCGCCTTCCTGGCCGGCCAGGAGGCCAACATCGAGCGGTTCGCCTACAACCGCTCCGACAACCCCTTCGTGCTGCGCATGGAGGTCCGCGGCCCCAGCGCGGCCCGGGCCGGGCTGCTGGCCGACGAGCTGGGGCGGCAGGGGCGGCTGGAGGCCCCGGGCTCGGCAGCCGAGCAGCCCGCGCCCATCACCGACCCCGGGGGGCTTCTGGCCATCAAGGCCACCCTGGAGGATGCGCCCGGCACCCTGGCCCGACTGGCCGAGGTCTTCCGGCAGCACCGGGCCAGCGTGATCCACCTGGCCTACGACGGCGACGCCGCGCCCGGCCTGGCCGAGATCACCATGGCCGCGGAATCGCCGCAGCAGGTGGCCGCCCTGCTCGAAGACCTGGGCCAGGGCGGCTGGCATTTCCACGTGCAGTGGCAGGGCGCGGACAGCGCGGCCATGGAGGCGGTCATCGGCCTGTCCGCGGCCGAGCAGTTCCTGTTTCGGCTGCGCCGCATCCTGCCCCCGGACCGCCTGGACCGCCTGAAGGCCCTGTTCGAGTCCTCCGAGGACATGGGCCGGACCCTCCTGGACTTCCGCCGCCAGGCCGGGGCGGACGAGGAGTCCATGGCCGCCTCCGGGGTGTTCGCCAGCATCCTGCACCTGGCCGCGGCCTCCCTGGGCCGCACCGGGGAGCGCTTCTCCATGCGCCTGGCCGGCCCCACCGCGGTCAGCCCCCGGGTGTCCCTGTACACCCTGGCCTGCCCCACCGGGGCCAACGGCTTTGTCCTGCGCGCACCGGACGAGGATGTCCTGGTGGACTCGGGCTTCGGCCTCTACTGGCCCGACGCCCGGGACTGGCTGGCCCGGCACGGGTTCGACCCCGCCCGCATCCGCCGCGCCTTCTTCACCCACCCGGACGCGGACCACGCGGGCTGGGCCGCTCCCCTGGAGCGGGAGTTCGGGACCCGGGTGCACATGCACCCGGACTGCGCCCGGGTCTTTGCCCACGGCAACCGCGCCCAGGGCACCGGCACCCGGCTGCAGGCCCTGAACCTCTCCTTCACCCGGCTCATCACCCGGCTCACCGAGCTGGACGCCCCCCGGGAGATCGCCCCCTTCACTCGCTCCCCGCAGGATCTGCCCGAGGCCGGCGGGTTCCCGGTGCTGGGCGGCTTCGCGGTGGAGGACGTGGACTTCCTGGTGCTGGAGAGCCTGGGCGGGCACGTGGCCGGCCAGGTGTTCTATTACGCCCCCCTGGCCGGGCTGCTCTTCTGCGGGGACTACCTCATCGACGTGGCCAGCCTGTCCGAGCGGGACAAGTCCATCCTCTCGGTACCCAAGTACCTCATGACCAGCACCAACGCGGACAGCCGGGTCTTCGGCCGGGAGATGGCCATGCTGCGCAACCTCATGCGCCAGGCCCAGGCGCGGCTGGCCCCCCAGGGCCGGACCGCCCGCGTCTGCTCCGGGCACGGCTGGCCGTACACCGTGGAGGAGGCGGGCTGGGAGGCCGAGGCCTAGGCCGGGATCTCCGCCGCCAGCGGCGCGACCAGGTGGACCGTGGTGCCCCGGCCCGGGGCCGCGGCGATGTCCAGGGTCCCGCCCAGGATGGAGGCCCGCTCGCGCATGCTCTGCAGGCCGAAGCGGCCGTTGCGTGCGGCGTCCAGCGCGGTCCCGGCCAGGTCGAAGCCCGTACCGTCGTCCCCCACCAGCAGGTGGAGCTCCCCGGGCTCCGCCCAGATCCGGACCTCCACGTGGCCGGCCCGGGCGTGCCGGCGCACGTTGTGCAATGACTCCTGGAGGATACGCAACACGTGCACCCGGGCCTCCAGGCCCAGGCCGCGGCCGTCCTGCTCCTCGCCGCTGAAGTCCACGTCCAGCCCCGCGGCGTCGGCGAACTCCGCCAGGTGCGCGGCCACCACCTTGCCCAGGCCCAGGTGCTCCAGCTCCGAGGGCAAAAGCCCCTGCATGGTCCGGCGCACGTTGTCCAGGGTGGCGCCGATCATGTCCAGGCAGCGCTCCAGGCCCGGCCGCAGCGCCGGGGCGGACTCGGGATGGCCGTCGCACAGGGTGGCCACCGCGATCTTGAGCGCGGCCAGGTCCTGGGCCATGTTGTCGTGCAGGTCCAGGGCCAGGGCTCGGCGCTCCTTCTCCTGCACCCGGACCATCTCCTGGGTGTGCGCCCGCACCACGTCCTCCAGCATCCGGCGGTGGGAAATGTCCACCACCGAGCACTCCAGGCGCACCCGGTCCCAGCCCGGGTCCTCCACCGCGCGGCAGGAGTGGAGCAGCCAGAGGGGGCGGCCCTGCAGGGTGCGGGCCTCCAGCTCCGCCTCCACCGGCCCGCTGCTGTTCACGGCCCGGCGCACGAACTCCTTCCAGGCCGCCGGGTCAACCATGGCCGTGGGCCAAGCCGCGCGCACCGCCTCCCCGCTGTCCCCGTTCCCGGCGCAGCCCAGCAGGCGGGCGAAGGCCGGATTGGCCGAGAGTATCTCCCCCCGCACGTCCACGCTGTACAGCCCGGCCAGGGCGTTCTCGAACAGGGCGCGGGAGCGGCGCTCGTTCTCCCGGAGCACGGCCTCGGCGTGCTCCACCCGCTGCATGAAGAGCACTACCAGCCCGCCCCCGGCCAGACAGGCGGCCAGGAAGGAGAGCCGGGCGATGAGGTCGTTGCGCGGCACGTTGCGCGCCAGGGCGTCCCACAGGGTCAGCGGCTCGTGGAAGATGAGAATGCGGATGGTGTCGGCGAAACTGAAATAGTCGTAAACCCCGTCCACGAACCAGTACAGGAGCCCGAAGCCCAGGCTGGCCCCGAGGATGGACAGGGGGCGACGCATGGCTAGCGGCCCTGGTCCGGGGCCATGGTATCGAACACGTCCTCGGCCACCAGGTCCAGGCCGGGGGGCACCGCGTAGCCGATGCGGCGGGCGGTCTCCCGGTTCAGGGACAGGCCGCGCGGGTCCTCGAAGACGAGCGGCAGCCGGCCCACGGGCACCTCATTGAAGGCCGAGGCCGCGACCTTGGCGTGGAAGGCGCCGATCTGCCGGAAGGCCCCCCGGCCCAGGGTGATGCCCATGAGCACCCCGTACTTCACCTCTTCGCTACCCTGCTGGGAGAAGGTGGGGATCCCCCGCTCGATGTAGGGGGCCAGGATGCGGGACATGGCCCGGCGGTTTACCCCTTGGTGCACCGGGATGATGGCCGCGTCCACCTGCTTGGCCAGGCGCTCCTGGCAGGTGATGACCGCCTCCTCCGCCGCCTCCTGACCCACTCCGGCGGAGGGGGCCAGGCAGGGCACCACCTCGAAGCCGAATTCCCGGGAGACCTGCTCGATCTCCTGCACCCCGGCGTGCACCAGGCCGTCAGGGCTGTCCTCGTAGGTTATCCCCAGGCGCTGGAACCGGAACAGGTTGAAGAAGAGCCGGGCCATGCGCACGTAACGGTTCGGGTCGCACTTGGCGTGCACGTGGTCGCGGCCGGACTGGGTGGGGCTCTCGATGATGCCTGAGCGCACGGCGTTGCTCACCGCGCATACGGTCAGGGGCACGGAGTGGCGGTCGTTGGCCAGGTCCTGGCCGGCCCAGGTGCCGGCGGCCAGCATGAAGTCCACCTCGCCGGCTTGCAGGCGGCGGATGCAGTCCTCGCGCACCTGGCCCCGCCGGGTGGCGTTCCAGCCCGCGGACCAGAAGGCCGCGGGCGCGAACTCCAGGTAGTCGCTCTTGAAGGCGGCCAGCACCGGCCACAGGGCGGCGTTGTCGTCCGGGCCGCCCGCCTCCGGGACCTCGGCCGGCGCGATCCAGCCCAGGTCCATGAGCCCTTCCACGAACCCCACCAGGTTGCGGCGGTAGTTGAAATAGGGGCCGCCCTCGTAATAGCCGATGCGCCACTTGCCGCCCCCGGGCTTGAGCCGGGGCGTGGTGACGAAGTCCGCGGCCGGGACCACGGCGGGAAAGGCCAGGATAGCGGCCAGGCACAGCGCCGCCACGGACGGACCCAGGAAACCGGAAACTCGCGCCATTTCCACCACCCTCGCGAACAGCACTCAAGGCAGTGCGGCTCAGCCCACCAGGTCCGAGAACATCTCCCCGGTGGGCAGCATGTCCTCGCCCGGGGGCTGTCCGTTCTTGCGCAGAAACTCCTTGCGCCGGCACTCCTCCTGCCGCTCCCCCCGGAAATTGGCGCGCAGGAGCAGGCGGCAGGCCGGGCTGTGGCTCTCCCCGTGCTTGCGGAAGAACCCGCAGAAGCTCAGCAACTCACACTCCGGCATACCACTCTCCCGGCCCGGTCCCGGGCCATGACCCGGGCTGGTATCCCTTCCTGTCCGGTCACGCAACCGCGTGCAGCGGCCGGGCCTTCCACGCTGCTCCCGAGCGGGGCCGCCCCATGCCCCCGGAATCCGACAGGGGGCAGGGGCCGGCACGCCATCCAGAAATACCTCATAAATCCAGGCTGCTGGACACCGGATTCCCGCCTGGCGGGCAATCCCCATCGCCGTGTGCGAGCTCGCGCGGCCGGCGAGCGTACCCATTCCGGAGCAAAGCGGGCCAGGACATGTCCCAAGGCGCAGGCGCTTTTCCCGTTTCCGTCCTTCGGATTCACTTCTTGACCCTTCGTCCACCGCGCAGCGCGGTTCCTGTGCAATCAGCCTCAATACTATAACGAGCCATATTATAGGCCAATATGCGGCAAGCCTTTCGCGATCACTCTATATTTTGACCGGCCGATTGGCGAGGTATATAAATTCACGCAGATACAGGGGGTCTTCCCCGGCCCCGTCACCCCCGCCGCCGGTTCCGGGGCGGTGCGGAGCAACGCGGTCGCGGCATCGCCACCGCAGGGGACGGAACAACCCTTCACCAGGAGGTCATGCGTAACCCAATCACCAAGGGCGCTTTTCCGGAACGCACGTTTCACCCGTCGGAGGGGAGTCATGGCAGATATCGAGTGCATTGGACTTGAGGTGCTGTGGCGCAAGAAAGACTGGTTGGGGGTGTGGAAAGGAGTCCTGATCGAGCCTGCAACCCGTGCCGGGCTGCCCATGGCCTTCCATCTTTCGACAGCGAGGTGAGGCATGGAAAATACCAAAATCACCAAGGCATTGAGTGAGGACTGGGTAGCCTTTTGGCTGGGACTGACCATCTTCGCCCTGGGGCTGCTTGCCTTCATGGGCATCGAAACCCTGGGCTGGGCGATCAAGACCAACGTCTGGACCGACCTCGGCAAGGCGCTCTCGCCGGCCTCGGCCACCTTCAAGAACCTGCCCTCCATCGCATCCCTCTTTCTGACCTACGTGTTCCTTCTGGTCTTCATGCTCCTCGCGTCCCGCGCCCTTGGCGCGAACGCGAAGAAATTCGTGGTGGGTTTCACCCTGGTGTTCTGGATCAGCTACGGCTGCTGGATAACCGGGCACTATGCCCACATCGCGGCGACGCACAACCAGTTCGACAAGTTCGGCATAACCTGGTCCCTGAACCTGACCGGCGAGGCCGGGTTCATCGTGGCCCTGCTGGCCGGCCTGGTGGTGGGCAACTTCTTCCCGAACCTGGTAAGCGTGATGTCCGAGGCCACCCGGCCCGAACTCTACGTCAAGACCGCCATCGTGATCCTGGGCGCGGCCCTGGGCGCCAAGGCCGCGGAGCACCTGGGCATGGGCCAGGCCATCCTGTTCCGGGGCCTGTGCGCCTCCATCGAGGTCTACCTGATCGACTGGGCCGTGGTCTACCTGGTGGCGCGCACCCTGTTCAAGTTCAACCGGGAGTGGGCCGTGCCGCTGGCGTCGGGCATCTCCATCTGCGGCGTGTCGGCGGCCATCGCCACCGGCGCGGCCATCCGCGCCCGGCCCGTGGTGCCCATCATGGTGTCCTCCCTGGTGGTCATCTTCGCGGTGGTGGAGCTCATCATCCTGCCCTTCATGTCGCGGGAGCTGCTGTGGATGCATCCCATGGTGGCCGGCGACTGGATGGGCCTGGCGGTGAAGACCGACGGCGCCGCCATCGCCAGCGGCACCATCGTGGACTCCCTGGTCCGGGCCAAGGCGGCGGCGGCCGGCACCATTTACGAGCCCGGCTGGATCGCCATGCCCGCGGTCACCAGCAAGATCTTCATCGACATGTTCATCGGCATCTGGGCCTTCGTGCTGGCCGTGGTGTGGTGCGCCAAGATCGAGTGCAAGGAAGCGGTCAAGGCCTCCATCATCTGGGAGCGGTTCCCAAAGTTCGTCATCGGCTACTTCCTGACCTTCATCTGCATGCTCTTTGTCGCCCTGTCCTCCAAGGGCCTGCTCAAGCAGGCCCAGATGGCCACGGGGCAGATGGACAACTTCCGCGGCATGTTCTTCATCATGACCTTCTTCACCATCGGGGTCATCTCGAACTTCCGCAAGCTCTGGGAAGAGGGTTTCGGCAAGCTGGCCGCGGTCTACTTCTTGTGCCTGTTCGGGTTCATCATTTGGGTCGGTCTTGGAATCTCCTGGATATTCTTCAGCGGCATGGAGCCCCCCATCATTTCGGGGCCGTCGCTGATTCCAGGCTCATAGGTCGAATCGAGGAGGTGACTATGCCTGACAAGCACAAGCTGACCGCGGAAGAGCAGCAGGAGATGGTCTCCGAGATGAAGCGGATGGAATACGAGCCGCTTCTCCCGGTCGAGAAAAAGCTGATCGCCTACAGCATCGGCCTGGGCATCCTGCTGCTGTTCGTCTTCATCTGGATGAGCCGCACGTTCTTCAAC
>JAEXTU010000299.1 GCA_023453335.1 Pseudomonadota bacterium
CGGGGTCCACCTCCGCGGCCATGTCCCAGAAGGCGTCGAAGTCCATGGGCTGGCCCGGAGCCATCTCCCAGTCGTAGAACCCGTCGGTGTACAGGAACAGCCCGGAGTCCGGGGCCAGGTCCAGGACCTTGTCCTCGAAGGACAGCTCGAAGAAGCCCAGCACCGGCGAGGTGGGGGCCAGGGCCACGGACTGGTTGCCCACGCGCAGCATGCCCGGCGGGTGGCCGGCGTTGACGTAGGTCAGCCGGCCGCGCTTGAAGTCGATGTCCGCGGCCAGCACCGACACGAAGTCCGGCTCGTTGCCCAGGATCTCCATGAGGTGGGTGTTGATGAGCGCGAGGGTGTCGGTGAGGCGCAGGTTGTGGGTCCGGCCCAGGTGGAACAGGGTGCGCACGATGCCCATGAGGAAGGCCGCCCGCGCCCCGTGCCCGGACACGTCGGCCACCACCGCGCGCAGCACCCCGTCGGCGATGGGGAAGTGGTCGAAGTAGTCGCCGCTGGCGCGGCCCGAGGGGCGGTACATGCTCTGCACCGTGACCCCCTCCATGGCCGGGGGGCCGGCGGGCAGCAGCCGGGTCTGCAGGCTGGCCACCAGGTCCATCTCCCCGGCGATGGTCTCGGCGGCCCGGCGCAGGCTGCGGTTCAGGCGCACCTGGCGGGCGGCGGCCGCCACCCGGGCCAGCAGCTCGGCCCGGTCAAAGGGCTTGTGCAGGAAGTCGTTGACCCCGGCCGAGAAGGCCGAGAGCTTGAGGCCCTGGGACTCGATGGAGGTGATCATGATGATCAGCGTCTCCTGGTCCCCGTGCTCGCCCCGGATGGCCTGGATGACCTCCAGCCCGTCCTTGCGGGGCATGTTCATGTCCAGGAGGATGATGTCCGGGGCGGCCTGGGCGTAGACCTCCAGGGCCTGGTCCCCGTCCTCGGCCAGCTTCACCGTGTAGGAGAAGTCCTGGAGCAGGCGCTCCAGGAGGTTGCGCATGGTCCGGGAGTCGTCCACCACCAGGACGGTCACGGGATCCTTGCTCTCGCCGCGGTGCACTGTGGCTCCGGCTCCTCCGGGACCCGGGGCGGCGGCCGCGGGAATCCCTGGCTGGGCATTCAGGAACTGGGCGGAGTTATACACAATTATTCAGGAAAAGCCAGTGGCAGGTGCCGCCTGGCCTTTCCCAGCGGTCAAAAATCCTCGCTGTCCAGGATGATGGTCACTGGTCCGGCGTTCAAAAGGCGCACGTCCATGTCCGCGCCGTAAGCCCCCCGGGCCACCCTCCCCGGGAGCAGAGACTCCAGGCCGGCCACGAAGGCCTCGTACAACCCTAGCCCAATGCCGGCGTCCGCGGCAAGGTGGAACGACGGCCGCCGGCCCTTGCGGCAGTCGGCGTACAGGGTGAACTGGGACACGGCCAAGACCGAGCCGCCGGTGTCCAGCAGGGAAAGGTTGAGCTTGCCCGCCCCATCCGGGAACACGCGCAGGTTGATGAGCTTGTCGAGCATCTGGGACCAAACCTTCTGCCGCGGCAGGTCCGCGCCATCCCCGGCCCCGAACCCCACCAGCACCAGGAACCCGGCCCCGATCTCGCCCACGACGCGTTCGGCGACCGTGACCGAGGCGGAGGAGACGCGCTGGACTATTAGTCGCATGGGTAAATCAGCTGAGCTAAATTGTGAAACATAGATTAGAAGTTTTTTTGGCAATTATCTAAAAAGATCTGGCACATGAATTACTTCGCCATTTACATAATATCTTTTTGCTATTGCATCATTAGTATGCGCACTCAATGTCCCTATGGCAGCGTTAATGCTTCCACAAAGTGCAGCAAACTCATCCAAATGAAGTGTTATTTCTTTCCATTTTTTTATTTTTACAGGCTTCCCTTCGACAATTACCGCGATTTCATCGATAGTTTTTCCTAAGACTCTAAGGGCATCGCCATTAAGTTTACCCGAATGATGTTGAAAGCAATTTCTAATTACCACTGCTGTGCAAAGATGGTGTACCAATCCATCATCCCATCTAAATTTTACACTTTTGGGTATCGCGATTACTTTAGATTTAAATGGCTCAAACATAAATGCCTTCCATATCGACGATATAACTTGCTGTTTTATAAGCCAATTTTCAACATCTTCTTTCATAAAATGAGGCTCTTCTATTCCATTTGTGTCAATTGAAAACTTCGCCTTAGGCAAAGGTAAATCTATTTTAAAAAAATTTCCTTCAGTCATGGATTCTTGCAATAATACAAGATAACAGTCATCTAGGAATCTTTGAAAATCCTGAACCAAAGCGCAGTACGAATGTTCAATAAGAATTTTATTAATAGCAGTGTCTTGCTTTAGCTCTTCGTTTGAATCCAATTTATGTAACCACGACCGTAAATTAGTGCTTATTTCATTTACTCTTTCTGACATCCGTTCGCACTGCAATTCAAGAATATGAACAGGCCTCCCCTGTGGATTTTCTCTATTTTGCCAATTTAGAACTTCATAGTTTAGCGGCTCTGTAGAGGCAATCCATGAAGTGCCATTGTTATTTTGTTTAACATGCCAAACATATAAGCCAAATGTGTCCGGATTATTCAAAACGAATGGCGGCAACCATATAATTCCAATGTCACCATCTCCTTCCCATCCACTTTCAATCAATTTAGCCTTTACCAATGATTCAGCTTTATTTACATCGTCTTCGCTAATTTCCTCAAGAATAATGCCCGCTGCATATTCTTTCGGGCTGCGAATAAATGAGAGATCGTCTACATGCTCGTAACTATACACATAATATGCATCTTTGTCTTTAACGTTAAAAAGCATATCAACTCCTTCAAGATAAGTATTAACTTAATCTAATTTATACACTTTACCCAAATGATATCATTCCACCCGCCAGGCGGCCCACTGACCGGGCTTCTCGAAGACGCGGACCGCGACCAGGCGGACGGGCAGGTGGCCGAGGAGCTTCTTGAGCGCGCCGAAGATGTAGCGGGCCAGGTGCTCGGACGAGGGGTTCACCCCCTCCAGGCAGGGGGCCTCGTTGAGGAAGTGGTGGTCCAGGCCGGCCAGCACCGCCTTCAGGTGGCCGCGCAGGTCCTTGAAGTCCAGGAGCAGCCCGGTGGCCGGGTCGGTGGCGGTTCCCTCCACCTCGGCCTCCACCGTGTAGTTGTGCCCGTGCAGCTCCTCGCACTTGCCCCCGTAGTTCTCCAAACGGTGCGCGGCCGAGAACTCCTCGCGCACGCCGACCGTCCAGACGCCCTTCGCCGCCTTCTTCATCACGGCCTCCCCAGCCAGTCGTCCACCGAGCGCCAGAACTCGGGGCAGACGAAGATGCAGTGGTCCTTGGACAGCTCCAGCAGGCAGTCGCACTCGGGCAGGAGCAGCCGCACCCGGAGCGGGGTCTGGCCGGGGTGGGCCTTGGCCAGGCTGGTGAGCCTGGCGAGGCCCTCCTCGTCCAGGGCCGTGCCCGGCAGGTCCAGCACCACCGGCTCGTTGGTGGAGGTGAGCGCGTCGGCCAGCCGGCCCACGGTCTTGGCCAGGAGCTTGGCCACCTTGGGGCCCTGCTCCTCGTCGTCGTCGCCATTGGAACTGGTGGCCGGGCCGCTGTTCCTGGCATCCACCTCGGCGGTGACCAGGAGCGGCTCGTCGGCCTCCACCAGGGGCCTCGCCTCCTTCCAGATGTCCGGGAAGAGCGTCATCTCGCCCGCGCCGGTCAAGTCCTCCACCGTGAGGAAGGCCATCTTGTCGCCCTTCTTGGTGTAGTGCTCCTTCTGGGCGGTGACGATGAGGGCCAGGCGCACCTCGGTCTTGTGCGGCAGGTCCGCGGCCCGGGACAGGTCGGACAGGCGCAGGCGCTTGAGTTCCCGCCGGAAGGCCAGGAGCGGATGGCTGGACAGGAAGAAGCCCAGCACCTCCTTTTCCTGCCTGAGCTTCTCGTCCTCGGGCCACTCCTCGGGGGCCGGGCCGTCCGCGACCAGGCCCAGGCCCGGCGGCGGGGCGGCCGGCGCGGCCCCGGACATGGACAAGAGCGACATCTGGCCCGACTCCTTGTCCTTGGCCCGCTTCTGGGCCACGGCCACCACCCGGTCCAGGTTCTCCAGCATGTGCCGGCGCGGCACGCTGAGGCTGTCCATGGCCCCGGCCTTGATCAGGCTCTCCAGGACCCGCTTGGTGACCTTGCGCAGGCTCACCCGGGAGCAGAGGTCCAGCAGCGAGCCGTACGGCCCCTCGGCGGCGCGGGCATCCACGATCTCGCGGATGGCCTCGTCGCCCACGTTCTTGACCCCGCCCAGGCCGAAGACCACCACCCCGGGCTCGGGCACGGTGAAGTGCCGCTGCGAGAGATTCAGGTCGGGCTGGCGCACCGCGATGTCCATGTCCCGGCAGGCTCCGATGTACTTGAGGATCTTGTCCTGGTTGGACAACTCCGAGGTCATGAGCGCGGCCATGAACTGGGTGGGGAAATGGGTCTTGAGATAGGCGGTATGGTAGGAGATGAGGGCGTAGGCCGCGGAGTGGGACTTGTTGAACCCGTACTCCGCGAACTTCTCCATGAGGTCGAAGATCTCGCCCGCGACCTTGGCCGCCACCCCGTTCCTGGCCGCGCCGTCCAGGAAGATCTGGCGCTGGGCGGCCATGGCCTCGGGGTTCTTCTTGCCCATGGCCCGCCTGAGCAGGTCCGCGCCGCCCAGGGTGTAGCCGGCCACCACCTGGGCGATCTTCATGACCTGTTCCTGGTAGACGATGACCCCGTAGGTGTCGCGGAGCACCGGCTCCAGGCTGGGCAGGGGGTACTTGACCTCGGCCTCCCCGTGCTTGCGCTTGATGAACTCGTCCACCATGCCCGAGCCCAGGGGGCCGGGCCGGTACAGGGCCAGCATGGCGATGAGGTCGTCGAAAACGCTGGGCCGCAGCATGCGCAGATAGCGGCGCATGCCGTCGGACTCCACCTGGAAGATGCCGTCGGTGTCGCCGCGGGAGTACAGGGCGTAGGTCTTCTCGTCGGTGAGGGCCAGGGTGTCCAGGTCCGGCGCGGTCCCGGGTGCGCCCTCCTCGATGATGTCCAGGCAGTCCTGGAGCACGGTCATGGTGCGCAGGCCCAGGAAGTCGAACTTGATGAGCCCGACCTTCTCCACCATCTTCATGTCGAACTGGGACACGATTTCCTGCTTCTTGCCCCGGTAGAGCGGCAGGTAGTCGGTGAGCGGCCGGTCGGCGATGACCACGCCCGCGGCGTGGGTGGAGGCGTGGCGGTGCATGCCCTCCAGGCGCTTGGACACGTCCAGGAGCTTGGCCACCCGCGCGTCGGCCTTGGCCGCATTGGTGAGTTCCGGCTCCATGTCCAGGGCCTTGGCGATGGTCATCTTGAGGTCTTCGGGGATGAGCTTGGCGATCTTGTCCGTCTCGGCGAAGGTCAGGCCCAGGGCGCGGCCCACGTCGCGCACCACGGCCTTGGCCTTCATGGTGCCGAAGGTGGTGATCTGGGAGACCTGGTCCTCGCCGTACTTCTCGGACACGTAGCGGATGACCTCGGTGCGCCTCCGCTCGCAGAAGTCCACGTCGATGTCCGGCATGGACACCCGCTCGGGGTTCAGGAACCGCTCGAACAGCAGGTTGTAGGGGATGGGGTCCAGGTTGGTGATGCGCAGGGCGTAGGCCACCAGGGAGCCGGCCGCCGATCCGCGGCCCGGCCCCACCGGGATGCGGTGGTCCTTGGCCCAGTTGATGAAGTCCTGCACGATGAGGAAGTACCCGGCGAAGCCCATGCCCGCGATGACCGTGAGCTCCAGCTCCAGCCGGGCGCGGTAGGCCTCGGCGTCCACCGCGTAGGGCATGGCGGCCAGGCGGGCCTCCAGGCCCTTGCGGGCCATCTCGGCCAGGGCCTCGTCCAGGCTGCGGCCGCCGGTGTCGTAGACCGGGAACACGTTGCGGCCGAGCGGCAGCTCCACGTTGCACTGCTCGGCGATGCGCACGGTGTTGGCCAGGGCTTCGGGGCAGTGGGCAAAGGCCTTCTCCATCTCCTGGGGCGGGCAGTAGTGGAGCCGCGCATCGTCCATGCGCATGCGCTTCTCGTCCTCCACCACCGCGTTGGTGCCCACGCAGATGAGGATATCGTGCGCCTCGCAGTCGTCCCTCCCCAGGTAGTGGCAGTCGTTGGTGGCCACCAGGGGCAGGGAGGCCTCCTTGGCCAGGTCCAGGAGCATGGAATTCAGGCGGTCCTGGCTGGCCAGGCCGTTGGCCTGCATCTCCAAATAGAAGCGGCCCGGGAACATGGCCTCGTACTCCCGGGCCTTGCGCAGGCCGGCGTCGAAGCCGTGGTCCATAAGCGCGCGGGGCACCTCCCCTTGCAGGCAGGCGGACAGGGCGATGAGGCCCTCGGAATGGCGGGCCAGCAGCTCCTTGTCCACCCGGGGCTTGTAATGGAACCCGTCCGTACATCCTGTGGAAACCAGCTTCACCAGGTTGCGGTACCCGGCCAGGTCCTGGGCCAGGAGCACCAAGTGGTAGCGGGTGCGGGCGTCGTCGGACTCGGGGTCCTGGTGGTGGGTCTTGGCCAGGTAGACCTCGCACCCGATGATGGGCTTGATGCCGTGGTCCTTGGCCGCCAGGTAGAACTTGACCGCGCCGTACAAATTGCCGTGGTCGGTGATGGCCGCGGCGGGCAGGCCGAAGGCATGCGCGGTCTTGCACAGGTCCTTGAGCCGGATGGCCCCGTCCAGGAGCGAGTACTCGGTGTGGCAGTGCAGGTGGACGAAATCGGACATGTTCGTGAGCTATTCCGGGGCGTTGGGGAGAGGTTCCGGGCCAAGCCAAAGGCTAGCAGAAAAGCCCCGGGGCGACAATGCGGCGGGAAGCAAGGCGGGGCGGGAGGCGGCGGAAAAACCCTCCCCGGGCAAGGGGTTGGGAAAGAACGTTGCCACCCACCTGCAACCTGTGTAGAGCCATCATGTCGCGTTCCGCTCCAAGGAGTCCGCCATGCCCCCGACCCGCACCACCTCCCGCCTGACCCGGTTCCTGCCCCTGGTGGCGGGGCTGCTCATGGTGACGGCGGTGGTGGTGGTGACCGCGGCCATCGAGGCGGCGTGGCAGGCGCAGAACGCGCAGGAGGAGCGGCTGGCGGCCATGTACCAGGCCAAGTCCGCGGGCCGCAACCGGGTGGTGGCGGCAGGCTAGGGCGCGGCCAGCCCCTCCTCGGCCAGCAGATCCTGCTTGCAGGCCGCAAAACGCTCCATGTCCTCGGCGATGCGCTTCTGCATGGCGTTCGCCGCGGCCAGCTGCTGGTCGGCGATGGCGTTGTACTGGTCCACCCGCTGCTTGCCCTGGTACCACTTGGTGGCGTCGTAGCCGTAGTTGGCCACGAAGGAGGCCACATCCACGGGCAGGGCCTTGAGCCCGGCGGCCTTGAGCACGCGCTTGCCCACCATGTCGCCGACCACGAACGTCGCCAGGTCCACATCCGGCGATTCCTCGTTCAGGATATCCTTGACCGCAGGAATCTCCAGGGTCTGCCGGATGCCCTCGCTGGTCCGCCCCAGCTCCCGGATCAGGACCTGGAGCGCGTCGCGCAGCGCCGTCACCTGCGCCGCGATCTCGTCGAGGCTGGTCGCCAGGCGGGTGATATCGACCCGGAACTTGGCCAGCAGGTATTTAACCTTCTCCACATCGATCTTGGACAGCAGCAGGTCCACGTTCACGCCCTTGGCGAGCAGCTTGTTGCGATAGCGGGTGATCCACCCCTTGTAGGCGCTGGCCGACCGCTCGAACTGCCCCAGGTACTCGCCGATGCCGGCCAGCAGCAGGCTGTAGCAGTGGTCCCTGGCCTCCTTCTGCGCCTCCTTCGTGGAGTCCGCCCACTGCTCGCGGGCGGCGTTGGCCTTGTCCGTCTCCTCCTTGTGCCTGGCGGCCTGGGCCGTGTCCCGCTCCACCTGGACGGCCAGGCCGACGCACTCCGTGAGCTTGGGGCCGGCCGTGCCGGCGCGCAGGCTGTCCAGCATGGCCTGGACCTTGGCGATGTTGGCCTCCTCGTGGCGGCGGCTGGCCTGGGTCTTGTCCCGGGCGGCCTGGACATGCGCCACCGCATTCCTGGCCAGGCCGGCGGACTGGGCGTCCCCCGCGGCCACGGCCCGGGCCACCAGGTCCTGGTTCTTGCGGAGCATCTCCTCCTGCTTGGCCAACTGGGCATCCAGCGGGGGGATGCGCTGCACAAACGACTCCAGGAGCCGCTCCAGCCACCTGGTGCCGGGCAGGGCCGGGTCCGCGGCGCGGGCCGGGACGGAAAGCAGGCAGGATAGGGAGAGGGTGAGGACGAGGAGCAGGACCGGCCTGGGCATGGACCACACCTCCGGGGTTGGGCCGGGCGGTCGCGCCGGCCTGCCCGGGTGTCTAGCACGGGTCGGCCCGGGAACGGAACCCGCCCCTACTCCACCCCGCAGGCCGCGCCGCAGCCCGCGCGGGCCTGGGCCTCGTCCTGCCCCTGGTCCGCGGCCGCGCCGATGCAGGCCTCGCACAGGGACAGGGGCTGGGCCGGCCGCCAGCCTCCCTCCGCGTACATCCGGAAGCGCAGGGCGAAGAGCGCCTCGGCCCGGGCCGTGTCGGCCAGCCGCCGGGCCGGCCGCGCCTCCTGCCAGTCCCTCAGGGGAAGGGGCCAGGGCACCGCCGCGCCCCCCCCCGCCAAAC
>JAEXTU010000374.1 GCA_023453335.1 Pseudomonadota bacterium
CGAAGCTCACCGAGCGCCGCACGTCGTCCACGGCCACCGCCTGGGGGGTGGTGACGATGAGGGTCTTGGCCGTGGGGCCCAGGAACTGGAGCACGCTCATGGGCTCGTCGCCGGTGCCCGGGGGGCAGTCCACCACCAGGTAGTCCAGCTCGCCCCAGAACACGTCGGAGAGGAACTGCCGGATGAGTCCGCCCTTGACCGGGCCGCGCCAGATCACCGCCTGCTCCGGGTCCTTGAGCAGGAAGCCCAGGGACATGACCCCCAGGTTCCGGCCCCAGGGCACGGGCTCCATGCCGCCGGGCTCCATGTGCGGGTCGGCCCCGGAGAGGGAGAGCAGCCGGGGCACGCTGGGGCCGTGCACGTCCACGTCCAGCAGGCCCACCTTCTTGCCGGCCAGGGCCAGGCCCACGGCCAGGTTCACCGCCACGGTGCTCTTGCCCACCCCGCCCTTGCCCGAGAGGACCACGACCTTGTGCTTGATCCGGGCCAGGTTGCGCTGCATGCGCTCGACAACGGGATCGGCCCCCCCGCCGCAGCTGTCCGGGGAGGAGGAGCAGGAGCCGGCCGAGCCGCAGCCCGAGCACTTGGTATCATCGGCCATGGCGTCCTCCTACCTGCCGGCTTTCTTGGCTTTCGCCGCGGCGCGCAGCCTGTCGTACCAGGCGTCCAGGCCCTGCCGGGTGCGGCAGGAAACCGGGAACACCGCGATGTCCTTGTTCAGTGCCCGGGCATGGCGGGAGGCCTTGTCCAGGTCGAAATCCACGTAGGGCAGCAGGTCCACCTTGTTGAGCAGCATGACCTGCGCCTCGGCGAAGAGCAGGGGGTATTTCTCGGGCTTGTCGTCGCCCTCGGCCACCGAGAGCAGGGCCACCTTGGCGTCCTCGCCCACGGTGAACTCCGCCGGGCAGACCAGGTTGCCCACGTTCTCCACGAACAGGATGTCCAGGCCGGTGAGGTCCATGGAATTCAGGGCCTCCAGCACCATGCCGCTGTCCAGGTGGCAGGCCCCGTCGGTGTTGATCTGCACGGCCTGCGCCCCGGTGGCCGCCACCCGGCGGGCGTCGTTGTCCGTGGTGATGTCGCCCTCGATGACCGCCATGGTGAACTCGTTCTTAAGATCGGCCAGGGTGCGCTCCAGGGTGGAGGTCTTGCCCGAGCCGGGCGAACTGATGAGGTTGAGCACCAGGATGCGCGAGGCGAGGAAGCGCTTGCGCAGCTCCTCGGCGATGCGGTCGTTGGCCTCCAGGATGTTGCGGACCACGGGTATCTTCATGGGTTCTCCCTGGTTGGTCTTATTCGGCTTCGAGGTTCTCGATGTAGAGCTCCTTGCCCTCCAGCACCTCGTGCCCCAGGTCCTCGCCGCAGGCGGGGCAGGGGATGAGCAGCAGGCGGTCGCACTCCGCGGGGGTGAACTCCCTGCCGCAGGAGGAACAGCGGAGCAAAACCGGGATCTCTTCCATGTCCAGGCGCGCGCCGGCCAGGGGGCCTTCCTGGGTGAGGGCCTCCCAGGCGAAGGTGAGGGCGTGGGGGACCACCGCGGCCAGGGCGCCGTGGCGCACCCGGACGCTGACCAGCCGGGTCGCCCCGTGCTTGGCCATCTCCTCCGAGACGATGCCGATGAGGCTCTGGGCAATGGACATCTCGTGCATGGGCTTCCGTGCATAAAGAAAATCGCCCGCCCCGTCCAGCCGGCGGAGGGCCCGCCATGTCCCCTTGACGGAGTCCTCGGCCCATGCTCTAGAGAGCCGGGAATCGTCGGCCCTGCTGCCGGCGCGCCCGCCCGGGAGATCGGGACCCAGCCGGTCACGGCCGGGTTTCGTCCGTTCACGGAAAAAGTGCTGCATTTTTTCCAATCCTCGGACACAGTTGCGCACATGTGGGCGCAGAGGGGTGTTGCATGTACGTCGGCCTGAAGATGCTCAAGCGCGGCCAGTTTCCCACCGTCACTCCGGATTCCCTGGTCACCGAAGCCGAGAAGCTCATGGAGAAGCACCGGCTGTGGATGATCCTGGTGGTCGAGGGCGACCGCCTGGTGGGCTACGTGAACCGGGAGGACGCGGCCGAGGCCCTGCCCTCGCGGGCCACCAGCTTGTCCCGGCATGAGATCAACTACCTGCTCACCAAGCTCGACGTGAAGGAGATCATGCGCAAGGACCCCATCTCCGTTCCCCCGCACATGGAGATCGAGGAGTGCGCGGACATGATGGACCGCCAGAACCTGGCCGGCCTGGCGGTGGTGGACAAGAAGCAGAACCTGCTCGGCTACATCAACCGCTCGGTCATGCTCGAGGTCCTGGTGGAGGAGATGGGCCTGCGCCTGGGCGGCGCGCGCATCGCCTTCGAGGTGGAGGACCGCCAGGGCGTGATCCATGAGGTCTCGGGCATCATCGCCCGGCTGGGCATGAGCATCATCTCCACCAGCACCTTCTTCCACGACTCCCGCCGGCTGGTGGTCTTCCGGGTCAAGACCGCGGACCCCGCGCCGGTCATCAAGGAGCTGGAGGCCCTGGGCTACCGCATGGTGGGGCCGGAAACCTTCGAGGCCGACTGGACCTAGCATGCCGCTGCTGGAAGTCGACAACGTCACCCTGACCTTCCGGGGATTGGCCGCCCTGCTCACCGTGAGTTTCGCGGTGGAGGAGGGGTCCATCACCTCCCTGATCGGCCCCAACGGGGCCGGCAAGACGTCCATGCTCAACTGCGTGAGCGGCCGCTACACCCCGGACAAGGGGTCCATCGCCCTGGACGGCAAGCCGCTCCTGGGCATGCCCGCCCATGCCCGCACCGCGCAGGGGCTGTCCCGCACCTTCCAGAACATCGCCCTGTTCCGCGGCCTCTCGGTGCTGGACAACCTCCTGGTGGGCCGGCACCGCCGCCTGGACTACGGGCTGCTCGCGGCCCTGGTCTACTTCGGCAGGGCCCGCCGCTCCGAGGATGCCCACCGCCGCCGGGTGGAGGACGTCATCGATTTCCTGGGCCTGTCCCCCTACCGGCACCAGCCCGCGGGCCGGCTGCCCTACGGGGTGCAGAAGCGGGTGGAGCTGGGCCGCGCCCTGGCCGCCGAGCCCCGGCTCATCCTCCTGGACGAGCCTATGGCCGGCATGAACCTGGAAGAGACCGAGGACATGGCCCGCTACATCCTGGACATCAACGAGGAGTGGGGCGTCACCGTGCTCCTGGTGGAGCACGACATGGGCGTGGTCATGGACCTCTCGGACCAGGTGGTGGTGCTGGACTTCGGCCAGGTCCTGGCCGCGGGCGCGCCGGCCGAGGTGCAGCAGAATCCCGAGGTGGTGGCCGCCTACCTGGGCAGCGAAGACATGGTGTACAAGGGGCGCTAGGCATGGCTGCAGCCTACCAGACCACGCTTCCCCAGCTTCTGCTGGACCAGGCCGCGGCCCAGGGCCGGCGCACCGCCCTGCGCGAGAAGGAGTGGGGCGTGTGGCAGCCCTATTCTTGGGCCGGGTTCCTGCGCCGCACCGCCGAGTTCGCCGGCGGGCTCAAGAAACTGGGCTTCGGCAAGGGCGACATCATCATCCTCATCGGCGACAACCGGCCCGAGTGGCTGTGGGCCGAGCTGGCCATTCAATCTTTGGGAGGAATGGCGCTGGGCCTCTACCAGGACGCCACCCCGGACGAGGTGGGCTACATCTTCGAGTTGGCCAAGGCGCGCATGGTGGTGGCCGAGGACCAGGAGCAGGTGGACAAGATCCTCACCCTGCGCCCCAATCTTCCGGACCTCAAGTACGTGGTTTACCACGATGCCAAGGGCCTGGCCGCCTACACCGAGGAGGGGCTCCACGACTTCACCGCCATCCAGGAGATGGGCCGGGACATCGCCGGGGACTTCGCCTCCTGGGTGGCCGAGGTCAGACCCGACGACCCCTGCCTTATCGCCACCACCTCGGGCACCACCGGCCGGCCCAAGCTGGCCATGCTCAGCCACAAGAATCTCCTGGCCATGGCCCACAACCTGGGCCTGGCCGACCCCAAGCGCCGTAGCGACGAGTTTGTGTCCTTCCTGCCCCTGGCCTGGATGGGCGAGCAGATGATGGCGGTGGCCTCGGCGCTGCTCTTCGGCTTCACGGTGAACTTCCCGGAGGAGCCGGACACGGTGCAGGCCGACACTCGCGAGATCGGGCCGCACCTCATCTTCTCCCCGCCTCGGGTTTGGGAGAACCTGGCCGCCAAGGTCCAGGTCAAGATCATGGAGACCACCCCGCTCAAGCGGTTCCTCTACAACCTCTTCCTGCCCTGGGGCCACGACCACGCCGACGCGGTGCTGGCCGGCCGCGAGCCCGGCCTGCTCGCCAGCATCAAGTACCGCCTGGCGGACTGGGGCCTGTTCCGCGCCCTGCGCGACCGTCTGGGCTTCACCAACCTGCGCAGCGCCTCCACCGGCGGCGCGGCCCTGGGCCCGGACACCTTCCGCTTCTTCCACGCTATGGGCGTGAACCTCAAGCAGATCTACGGCCAGACCGAGATCGCCGGCATCTCCTGCATCCACCGCGACGGGGCCATCGACTTCGACACCGTGGGTGAGCCCATCGCCGACACCGAGATCATGATCTCGGAGGAGGGCGAGATCCTCTCCAAGAGCCCGGCGGTGTTCCTGGGCTACTACCAGAACGAGAAGGCCACGGCCGAGACGTTGGCCGACGGCTGGCTGCGCTCGGGCGACGCGGGCTATTTCAAGGAGAACGGCCAGCTGGTGGTCATCGACCGGCTCAAGGACGTGATGCACCTGAAGGACGGCACCCGCTTCTCTCCCCAGTTCATGGAGAACAAGCTCAAGTTCTCGCCCTACGTGCGCGAAGCCGTGGTGCTGGGCGCGGGCCAGGACCGCATCACCGCCATCGTGTGCATCGACGGCGAGATCGTGGGTCGCTGGGCCGAGTCCAAGCTCATCACCTATACGACGTACCAGGACCTGGCGGCCAAGCCCGAGGTCTACGAACTCATGGCCGGCGAGGTGCGGCGCATCAACGCCACGCTGCCGGAGAACACCCGGGTGGCCCGCTTCACCCTGCTCTTCAAGGAGCTGGACGCGGACGACGGCGAGTTGACCCGCACCCGCAAGGTCCGTCGCCAGGTGGTGGGCGAGCGCTACGCGGCCATCATCGAGGCTCTGTACTCGCCCGCGACCCAGGTGGAGGTCACGGCCTGCATCCTCTACCAGGACGGCCGCAGCCGGGAGATGTGCGGGACCCTGCGGCTCATGGACGTGGAGTAGGGAAGGGGATTCATGGAATACTATCTGCAACTGGTGATCAACGGCCTGGTGGTGGGCTCCATCTACAGCCTGGTGGCCCTGGGCTTCGTGATTATCTACAAGGCCACCAAGGTGGTGAACTTCGCCCAGGGCGAGCTGGTCATGGTGGGGGCCTACATCTGCTTCTCCCTGACCGTGCAGGCCGGGCTGCCCTTCATCGTCTCCTTCCTCATGACGCTGTGCTTCTCGGTGGTCCTGGGCATGGCCATCGAGCGCCTGGTGCTGCGGCCGCTCATCGGCGAGCCCATCATCTCGGTCATCATGGTGACCATCGGCCTCTCCTCCGTGCTCAAGTCCCTGGTGCAGATGTTCTGGGGCACCCAGATCCAGGTGTTTCCCGAGGTGCTGCCGCACGACCCGGTGTTCATCGCCGGCCTGCCCGTGGCCCCGGTGTATTTGGCGGCCTTCGTGCTCTCCCTGGTGCTGTTCCTCATCTTTTCGGCCTTCTTCAAGTTCTCCTCCATAGGCATCGCAATGCGGGCCACGGCCTTCGACCAGTGCGCCGCGGCCAGCATGGGCATCGGCATCAAGAACATCTTCGCCCTGTCCTGGTGCATCGCCGCGGTGGTGTCCTCCATCGGCGGGGTGATCCTGGGCAACATCAACGGCATCAACTCCCAACTCGGCCACCTGGGGCTCAAGGTCTTCCCGGCGGTGATCCTGGGCGGCCTGGACAGCCTGCTCGGCGCGGCCCTGGGCGGCCTGGCCATCGGGGTGCTGGAGAACGTGTGCGAGGGCCTGGCCAAGGAGCTGTTCAACCTGGGCGGGTTCCGCGAGGTGGCGGCCTTCGTCATCCTGGTGGTGATCCTCATGGTCAAACCCTACGGGTTCTTCGGGACCAAAGAGATTGAGAGGGTCTAGGGCATGAGCGGCAAGTGCGGGCTGTTCTTCACCTCCTACCGGGCCGAGGACGCGGTCTTTCCCAGCCGCTTCCAGAAGCTCTGCCTCACGGCCTTCTTCCTGGCCATGGCGGTGTGTCCGCTCTTCCTCAACACCTACCACCTTTCGGTGCTGAACCTCATGGGCATCGCGGTCATCGCCGCGGTGTCCCTGAACCTGCTCACCGGGGTCTGCGGCCAGATATCCCTGGGCCACGGGGCGTTCGTGGGCGTGGGCGCCTACGGCGCCGCCCTGGCCGCCAAGGCCGGGTTTCCCTTCCTCCTGGCCCTGGTGGCCGGCGGCGGCGCGGCCGCGGTGGTGGGCATGGTCTTCGGCCTGCCCTCCCTGCGGCTCAAGGGCATCTACCTGGCCATCGCCACCCTGGCCGCCCAGCTCATCCTGGAATACCTGTTCCTGCATTGGGACGCGGTCACCGGCGGCCTGGCCGGGGTGGCCGTGGCCCCGCCCGAGATACTGGGCTTCTCCTTCCTGGGCGACGAGCGCATGTTCTACCTCATCATGGCCGTGGCCACCCTGTGCATCCTGGCCGTGACCAACCTCATGCGCACCCGGCCCGGCCGGGCCTTCGTGGCCATCCGCGACTACTATCTTTCGGCCGAGATCGTGGGGGTGAACCTGTTCACCTACAAGCTGCGCGCCTTTGGGGTGAGCTCCTTCCTGGCCGGCATTGCCGGCGGCCTGTGGGGCCACTACACCATGTACATCACCCCGGAGCAGTTCGGCATCGGCCAGTCCATCAGCTTCCTGGCCATGATCATCATCGGCGGCCTGGGCAGCGTCCAGGGCGCGGTGTTCGGCGCGGTGTTCATCACGCTGTTGCCCGAGGTCCTGTCCGCGGCCGCGGGCGGCCTAGGCAGCGTGTTCCCCAACATGGCCACCTATTTCTTGGCCATGAAGGAGGGCATCTTTGGCCTGACCCTGGTGCTCTTCCTCATCTTCGAGCCCGAGGGCCTGGCCCATCGCTGGCGGCTGGTGAAGGCGTACTGGAAACTGTATCCGTTCGCCCATTGATAGACCGAAAGGGGGTAGGGTTATGAAACGACTGCTGATGCTGGTGATGATGGCGGCGCTGCTCGCGCCCGCCGCGGCCTGGAGCAAGGATGTGATCAAGATCGGCGTGCTCTCCGACCTGTCCGGCCCCACCTCGGACGTGGGCCGGCCCTATGCCGACGGCATCAAGGCCGCCGGGGCCTGGCTCAATTCCCAGGGCGGCATTGCCGGCAAGGAGCTGGAGCTCATCCAGGTGGACTACGCCTACAACGTGCAGCAGGCCCTGGCCGCCTACAAGAACTTCCTGAGCCAGGGCATCGTGGCCCTGCAGGGCTGGGGCACCGGCGACACCGAGGCCCTGGTCCAGTTCGTGGCCAAGGATAAGATTCCCACCTTCTCCGCGTCGTACTCCGCGCACCTGACCGACCCGGGCAAGGCGCCCTACAACTTTTTCGTGGCCGCGGACTACTCCACCATGATGCGGGCCGGCCTCAAGTACCTGAAGGACAATTTCAAGGGCAAGGGCGCGCCCAAGGTGGCCTTCATCTACCCCAACCACCCCTACGGCCTGTCGCCCATCGCCGCGGGCAAGGAATACGCCAAGGAGCTTGGCTTCGAGATCGTGGCCGAGGAGAACGTGGACCTCAAGGCCATGGACGCCACCACCCAGCTCCTGTCCGTGCAGAAGGCCAACCCGGACTTCGCCTGGATCGGCGGCACCACCGCCTCCGCCGCGGTCGTCCTCAAGGACGCCAAGAAGCTGGGCCTCAAGACCCAGTTCTTCAGCAACATCTGGGGCCTGGACGAGAACCTCATCAAGCTGGCCGGCGAAGGGGCCGAGGGGGCCATCGGCTTGCAGGCCTCGGCCGGCTATGACGACGCCGGGCCGGGCTGCGAGCTCATCCGCAAGCTGACCAACGGCGAGCACCAGATGACCCACTATCTCCGCGGCTTCGCCTCCATGCTGGTCATGGCCGAGGCCATCAAGCGCGCCGCGGCCAAGGGCGCCCTCACCGGCGAGTCCATCAAGGCCGCGGCCGAGACCCTCAAGGACTTCGATCCCATGGGCCTGACCCCGCCCATCACCTACACCCCCACCGACCACCGGCCCAACATGGCCGCGGTGCTCTTCCAGGTGAAGGGCGGCAAGCTGGTCAAGCTGGCCACCTCCACCCTGGAGCGCCGGGCGGAGTGGCTGGGCAAGTAAGGCCTGTCGAAAGAACCTGATCCGGGGCGGCGCAGCGCACCTGCGCCGCCCCGTTCCCAAGGAGCGAGAGCG
>JAEXTU010000396.1 GCA_023453335.1 Pseudomonadota bacterium
CGCTGCCCGCCCCTGCGCGGCGGCTACTTGTAGTAGATCTTCACCTCGTTGGTGTGCTGGGCCTTCTGGCCCGGGGTGGGCTGGCCCGCGGTGAGGACCACCGGCTCGCCCGGGGCGATGGCCGCGCACTCCCGCACGAACTTCTCCACCCGGTCCAGGTGGCGGGGCAGGTCGGGGTAGGTGAGCCGGGGCTTGACCCCCCAGCAGAAGTTCAGGGAGCGCAGGACCTTCTCGTCGCCGGTGAGGCTGTAGATGGCCTGGGAGGGCCGGCGACTGGAGATCTGCCGGCCGGTGGCCCCGCTGGTGGAGTGGCACACGATGGCCTTGGCCCCGATGTGGTCGGCCAGGATGCAGGCCGAGTAGGCCAGGTACTTGACGATGTTCTTCTCCTCGCTGGGCCGGAAGGGGCCGCCCTGGCGCTCCAGGAGGTAGGCTTCCGCGTTCTCGGCGATGCCCTGCATGGTGCGCACGGTCTCCACCGGGTAGGCGCCCACCGCGGTCTCCTCGGAGAGCATCACGCAGTCCGCGCCGTCCAGGATGGCGTTGGCCACGTCGGTGGCCTCGGCCCGGGTGGGCACCGGGTTCTTGACCATGGAGAGCAGCATCTGGGTGGCCACGATGACCGCCTTCTGGTGGTGCCGCGCGGCGCGGATGGCCCGCTTCTGGATGATGGGCAGCTCGGCGAGCGACATCTCCACGCCCAGGTCGCCCCGGGCCACCATGATGGCGTCGGACACCTCCAGGATGTCGTTCAGGCGCTGCACCGCGTGCTGGGTCTCGATCTTGGCCACGATGGGGATCCAGGTCCCGTGCTTCTCGATCTCCTGGCGCAGGTCCAGCACGTCCTCCGGGGTCTGGACAAAGGACAGGGCCACCGCGTCCATGCCGATGTCCAGGCCGCCGTGCAGGTCGCGGCGGTCCTTCTCGGTCACCGCGGCCACCGCGATGTGCTTGCCCGGGAAGGCGATGCCCTTGTTGGAGGTGAGGATGCCCGAGTTCTGGGCCTCCATCACGAAGAGGGTGTCCTTCTGCAGCACCTGGGTGACCACGAACTGGAGCATGCCGTCGGACAGGGCCACCCGCATGCCGCAGTCCAGGCCCCTCAGCAGCTCGGGCTTGTCCAGGGCGATGTAGGCGCAGCCCTCGCCCAGGCCGCGCAGGGAGGAGGGGCCCAGGGTCACGGCGCAGCCCTTGTTGATGCTGAGCGGCGACCCGGGCACCTCGCCGATGCGGATCTTGGGGCCGCACAGGTCGCCCATGACGGTGAGGGGCACCCCCACCTCGGCCTCCACCTCGCGGATGAGCTTGACCACCGGCGCGAAGAAGGCCGCGTCGGAGTGGGAGAAATTGAGCCGGAAGATGCGCACCCCGTGCTCCACCATGGCCTTCATGACCGCGCGGTCCATGGAGGCCGGACCCAGCGTGGCGACGATCTTGACCCGCATACGTACTCCTGGGGATGAGGTTACGCTATCCCTCTACCACCTCCTGCCCCGGCTTGCCAGGGCCGGGGCGGCCCGGGGCGAAAAATTCAGCGGCGGCCACTGGGCGGAATCCTATCGGCACGGCAGGTGACAACCAACAAAAATGTGTTATTCTCTCTCTTGAGGTAAATCCTATTTAAGTAGTAGGTAATAATATGGCCTTCCACCTGATTGTTCCCAGCCTGCACCACGTTCTCCGCAATCCCGCGGAGAAGGTGATCCCCCATGCCGAGTCTCCGCCCGGATCGCGGCGTCCGGGTGTCTGAGCACTCAATCACGCCGGCCCGAGCGGCCGGAAGGGGTTTCGCCATGAACAACATACTCGCCATGATGACCCACGCCCTCTTGGGCGTCCTCTTCATCCTCACCAGCATCTGGTTCTTCGTGGAGGTGCTGAACGCCAAGCCGGAGAACCAGGGCCGCATCCGCACCGCGGCCACGCTGGCCGCCGTGCTCATGTGGCTCACCTACCTGATCGGCGGCTGGTGGTACGTGGTGCACTACGGTCCGGACAAGGCCGCGATCCTCAAGGGGCCCTGGCCCTTCGCGCACGAGTTCTTCATGGAGACCAAGGAGCATGTGCTGCTCATGATCGTGCTCCTGGCCACCTACCTGCCCATCGTCGTCGCCGGGGCCGACCTGTCCGCGAACCGGCCGGCGCGCACCCTGGCCCTGTGGGTGGCCGGGCTCATGGTCGGGCTGGGCCTAGCCATGGACGGGGCGGGCGCCATCATCAGCCTGGGGGCCAAGCTCGGGCTCTCGGCCCCGCCCATGTAAGGAGGCTCGCCATGGACACCGAAAGACTCAGCGCCAACACCGTCGGCTTCGGCCTGGCCCTGGCCGTGACCAGCGTGTTCTCCGCCATCCTGGTCTTCATCAAGGAGAGCAACGAGGGCGTGCTCAACTTCATGAAGTCCTTTGGCCACCACTGGGCGACCCACGGCGTCGTGAACATCGTCCTGTTCCTGGCCCTGGGCCTGGTGCTGGCCCGCCTGCACGGGGGCAAGGGGCCGGACCTGGCCCCGGCCGGGGTGACCAAGGCCGTGGCCTGGTCGGTCATCCTCTGCTCCCTGGCCATCGCCGGGTTCTACCTCATCGAGGGCTAGCGCCCTCCGGCCCATTCCGGCGGCCCCGCCGGGGCCCCCCCCCCGCCCCCCGGGGCACGCCCCGCCCCCGGAGCCGGCGAATGACCGCCCCTGGGAGCAGGCCCCCGACTGGACGCCCAAAGAAAAATTTTGGGCCGTCATGGGTGTGCTGAAGGCCACCCTGGCCA
>JAEXTU010000057.1 GCA_023453335.1 Pseudomonadota bacterium
GCCAGGGCCAGGGCCAGGATCACCAGCAGGGCGCAGACGGCCCAGGCCCAGAACACCGCCCGCGACGGCGCCGGGAATCGGGACTGGTGGTCCTGGCCCATGACTGTGGCGAAGTCCTCCCTAATGCTACTTGATCTGCTTGAGCCGCGGCAGCTGCTTGACCAGTTGCAGGGCCAGGCGGAGCTGGTTGTCGCGCCTGAGCATGCCCGCGACCTCGGGGTTCTTGTCCCTGCCGCCGGCATCGGACTTGCCGTTCTGGTTTTCGATGTGGCCGGAGAGGTCCGCTTCGCGCACCACGCCCAGGCGGTCCTTGCCGTCGTCGTCGCGGGGCGCCTCGAAGGGGACGGCCATGTCCGGCTCGATGCCCTGGGCCTGGATGGAGCGGCCCTTGGGCGTGTAGTAGAGCGCGGTGGTGAGCTTGATGCCCGACTCGTCGGAGAGCGGGATCACGGTCTGCACCGTGGCCTTGCCGAAGGTCTTCTCGCCCACCAGGAGCGCGCGGTCGCGGTCCTGGAGCGCGCCGGCCACGATCTCTGAGGCCGAGGCCGAGCCGGCGTTGATGAGCACCACCATGGGCGCGTCGATGTCCTCGGCCTGGGTCTTGGCGTTGAAGTCCTTGCGCGAGGTGGCGTCGCGGCCCTGGATGTAGACCACGTTGCCAGCGGGCAGGAAGGAGTCGGCCACGGACACGGCCTGGTCCAGCAGGCCGCCGGGGTTGTTGCGCAGGTCGAGGACCACGCCCTTGAGGGCCGCCTTGCCGCCGGCCTTCTTGAGGAGCTTCTTCATCTCCTCGGTGGTGTTCTCGTTGAACCGGGTGAGCCGGAGGTAGAGGTAGCCGTCCTCCAGGGTCTCGCTCTTGGCGCTCTTGATGGGAATGGTGTCGCGCACCAGGGAAACCTTCTCCGGCGCGTTGCCGCCCTTGTGCAGGATGGTGAGCTCCACCTTGGTGCCCTTGGGCCCGCGGATCTTCTTCACCGCCTCGGTGAGGGTCACGTCCTGGGTGGGCTGGCCGTCGATCTCCAGGATGATGTCCCCGGACTTCATGCCGGCCTTGTAGGCCGGGGTGTCCTCGATGGGGGAGATGACCGTGAGCCGGCCGTTCTGCAGGGTGATCTCGATGCCGATGCCCCCGAACTCGCCCTGGGTGCTGATCTGCATCTCCTTGAAATCGTCCTTGTTCATGAAGGTGGAGTGCGGATCCAGGCGCTGGAGCATGCCCTCGATGGCGCCGTTGATGAGCTCCTCGCGGGAGACCGGCCGGACGTAGTGGTCCTCCACCAGGTCCAGGACTTGGCTGAAGCGCTTGAGGGGGCCGAGGAAGTCCTGCTCCTGCGGAGCCGCGGCCTGGCCGGCGGCCACGGCCAGGGTGGCCACGAGAGCAAGGCTCATAATCCATATGGTGATGCGCATGAATCCTCCGGGGGAAGGCTGAGGAGGGGCCGAAACCGGCCGGGGAGGCTCCTCAGGCGGCCGTGCGGGTCTAGTTCTGGGCCGCGAACCAAGGTTCAGGATTAATTGCTTTCTGCCCAAAACGCAATTCAAAATAGAGTCCAGGCCCCTTGGCTGCCGGATAAAATCCAACGTTGCCAATGGGTTCCCCCTTCTCCACCTCCTGGCCCACCCGCACCCGGGTGTCGGCCAGGAAGGCGTAGAGGGAGTAGTATTCCTCGCCGTGGTACACGATGACCACCTGGCCGAAGCCGCGCAAGAGGTCGTTGTGCACCACCTTGCCCCAGAACACCGAGCGGACCTCGCCGCCCGCCGGGGCGGAGAGCCCCACTCCGGGCCGGCCCGCGCCCTCGTGCGCCGCGGGCTTGGCCACCACCTTGCCGCCGGACACGGGCAGGGCCAGGCGGCCCTTGAACTGGGGGAACTTGCGGTCCTCCAGGGACTTGAGCTTGTACTTGAGGTCCTCGATGGCGGCCATGACCTGGCCCAGGGACTGCTCCTCGGTCAGGCGCTGGGCGCGCACCTCCTGGATGCCGCGCAGATAGGCCAGCTTGTCCTGGAGCAGGCCGTCCTTGGCCTGGTTCACCTGGGCCAGGCGGATCTCGGCGTCGGCGCGCAGGGAGCTCTGCAACTCGATGTTCTGGCGGAGCTTGGCGGTTTGCGCCCCGAGCAGGGCCAGCTTGGACCGGGACTGGTCGGCCAGGGAGGCCAGCCAGGCGGAGCGGCGGTCGGCCTCCTCCCAGGCCCCCACGTCGGACAGGGCGCTCACTCCGGCCAGGGCCTGGATGCGCTGCGGCCACAGGGCGCGCAGGAGCAGGGACAGGTCGTGCAGGGTGCGGCCCCGCTGGGTCACCAGGGTGGCGTGGTCGGACTCGGCCGAGGCGATGCGGGTGTTCAGTTCGGTCAGGGCCCGCTCCTTGCGGCCGATCTCCGCAGTCATGTCGCGCACCGCGTCCTCCACCTTGGCCAGGTCGCGGTACAGGCCGCGCTCCTTCTTGGTCAGGGTCTCGATGCGTTCCTTGCCGGCCTCGGCCTGGGACTGGCGGTTCTCCAGCTTCTGCTCGATCTGGCCGGGGTCTTGGGCCGTTGCCGGGCCGCCGGCCAGGAGCGCAGCCGCCAGGATGAGGACGGGCAGGAAAAGGCGCAGGGCAGGCAACCGCACAGTCAGCGCTCCAGGAAGGGGGCAAGGGGGCAGGTCGCGCAGCGGGGGGCCTTGGGCCGGCAGAAGTCCTTGCCCACCCGCACCAGCAGGGCGTGGTATTCGTTGAACAGGGAGACGTCCGGGTCCAGGGCGTCCATGAACATGTCGCGCATCTCGTCGTAGGGCACGTCCTCGGGCGCCATCCCGTGCCGGGAGAGGATGCGCCGGGTGTAGGCGTCCACCACGAAGCTGGGCTGGCCCAGGGCGTAGAGCAGGATGCTGTCCGCGGTCTCCGGGCCCACGCCCTTGACCTCCAGGAGTTTTGGCCGCAAAGTCGCCAGGCCTTTGCCCGCCAGGCTGGCCATGGACAATCCGGCCTCGTCGCGCAGAAAGCGCAGGAAGTTCTTGAGCCGGGTGGCCTTGAGCCGGAAATACCCGGCGGGCCGGATGAGTTCGGACAGGCGCGGGTCGGGCAGGGCGGCCAGGGCCTCGGGCGAGAGCAGCCCGGCGGTGCGCAGGTTGGTGATGGCCCGGGCGGTGTTGCCCCAGTTGGTGTTCTGGGTGAGAATCGCACCCACCGCCACCTCGAAAGGCGTCTCCCCTGGCCACCAGTGGCTCGGGCCCAGGGCCTCGAGCATGGCGTCGTACATGGCGTAGAGAAGGCTGCGGCGGTTCATGGGTTCCTTGGCCGGCCGGAGCGGACAACAGCGGGCCGACAGGGTCCGCACAGCATAGGGTCTCGCCCGGGTTTCGGCAAGGGGCGGGAGGTGGTGTTCGCGCATGGTGAAGGGTGTGATCGTCCGATTGGGCGCCGGGCTGGGGCAGGGCGAGGACTCCGGCCGCCGGGGCCTAGCCGTGGCCGGGCTGGCCTGCGCCGCCGCCCTGCTGGTCAGCGTGGGCCTGCGGCTGGTGGAGGTTCCGGGCTGGGCGCCGGACAAGTATTTCGCCGCGGGCGAGCGGCTCATGGCCACCCACGACGCCTACGCCTGGCTGGCCGGGGCCAAGGGCGCCAGCCGCTACGTGCTGGGCCCCCTGGCGCAGCTGCTGGCCTTCCTGCACGCGGCAACCGGCCTGTCCCTGGGCACCCTGGGTTTCTGGCTGCCCGTGGTCTTCTCCCCCCTGGTTGTCCTGCCGATGGCGGCGCTGGCCTGGCGCATGGACCGGCCCGAGGCTGGGGCCGCGGCCGGGGTCATGGCCGCCGGGAGCTTCGGTTTCCTGCTGCGCACCCGGGTGGGCTACCTGGACACCGACCTGCTCACCCTGTTCTTCGCCACGGCCACGGCCGCGGCGCTGTGCCTGTGGCTGGCCCCCCTGTGCCGGCCGTCCTGGCTGCCCGCCCCGGCCGAAGGCCCCGCGGACGAGAAGCCCGCGGAACAGCCGGCCTGGCTCACCCTGGGGCTGGCCGTGCTCCTGGGCCTGTTCCTGCGGCTGTACACCGTGCACTTCTATTCCTCGGGCCGGCCCATCGTGTGGGCGCTCCTGCTCGCCAGCCTGGGCCTGGGCCTGCTCCTGGCGCGCCCCGGCCGGCGCGGCCGGGTGGTGCTCGGCCTGGCCC
>JAEXTU010000062.1 GCA_023453335.1 Pseudomonadota bacterium
ACAAGCGCCGCAGCGACATCTTCGTGAACCCCTCCTCGCTCGGCGACGCCTGGCACACGGACACGGTGGGGGTGGCCCTGCTGCCCGGCACCGAGCGGGCGCGCCGGCCCGAGGGCCGGGTGGTGCGGGTGCTGGAGCGGGGCGCCAAGACCCTGCCGGTGGCGGTGGTGCGCAAGCTCGGCCGCGACCTCTACCTGTGCAAGCCCACGGACCAGCGCTTCTCCTTCAACGTCATGGTGCAGATGGCCCCGGGCCAGCCCCGGCCCGCCCCCGGGGAGGTGCTCCTGGCCCAGCCCGGGGAGCGGCTGGAGCGCGGGCTCTACAAGGCCGAGGCCGCCGAGGTCCTGGGCCGCGAGGACGACGTGGCGGTGCAGGAGAAGCTGGTCAAGGCCGCGCACGGGGTGCCCGGCGAGTTCCCCCCCGGAGCCCTGGCCGAGGCCGAGAAGCTGCCCGGCGTGCCGGGCAAGGCCGACTTCAGGGACCGCAAGGACCTGCGCAGCCTGCCCCTGGTGACCATCGACGGGGCCAAGGCCCGGGACTTCGACGACGCGGTGTGCGTGAAGAAGGAGGGCAAGAACTACCGGCTGTGGGTGGCCATCGCCGACGTGGCCCACTACGTGCAGCCCGGCTCCCACCTGGACCGCGAGGCCAAGGAGCGCGGCAACTCCTACTACTTCCCCTCGTCCGTGGAGCCCATGTTCCCGGAGAAACTGTCCAACGGCCTGTGCTCCCTGAACCCCGGGGTGCCCCGGCTGTGCATGGTGGCCGAGCTTCTGTTCGGTCCGGACGGGGCGGTGCGGGACGAGGACTTCTACGCCGGGGTCATGCAGAGCGCGGGCCGGCTCACCTACGACCAGGTGCACCGCGCCCTGGAGGAGAACGACCCGGCGGAGCAGAAGACCCTGGAGGCGCACCTGCCCATGCTGCGCCAGGCCGAGGCCCTGGCCCGCATCCTGAACCGCATGCGCCTGGCCCGGGGCAGCCTGGACTTCGCCCTGCCCGAGCCGGAGATCCACCTGAGCCTCACCGGCGAGGCCGTGGACATCAGCCCCCGGCCGCGCACCTTCGCCCACCAGATCATCGAGGAGTTCATGGTGGCGGCCAACGAGGCGGTGGCCCGGCTGCTCACCGACCGCGGCCTGCCCTGCGTGTACCGGGTGCACGAGAGCCCGGACCTGGACAAGCTCGGCGCGGCGCTCAAGCTCCTCTCCCACACCCCGCTGGGCGACCGCCTGCCCCGGCCCAAGGCCGGGGGGCTCCGGCCCAAGGACGTGCAGGACATCCTGTCCGCGGCCTCGGGCACGGACATGGAGTACCTGGCCGGCCGGGTGCTGTTGCGCACCATGATGCAGGCCAAGTACCAGACCCGCAACCTGGGGCACTACGGCCTGGCCTCGGAGTGCTACTGCCACTTCACCTCGCCCATCCGGCGCTACGCCGACCTCCTGGTGCACCGCTCGCTCAAGGGCGCGCTCACCGGCGACGCCCCGGCCCTGCCCTCGCCCCAGAAGCTCAGCGCCTGGTGCGACGACATCTCGGCCCGGGAGCGGGTGGCCATGGAGGCGGAGCGGGAGATCGTGAAGCGCCTCACCGTCATCGTGCTGGCCGGCCGGGTGGGGGACAGCTTCACCGGGGTGGTGAGCGGACTGTCCGAGTACGGGTTCTGGGTGGAGCTGGACCAGGTGCTGGCCGAGGGCATGGTGCGGCTGTCCAGCCTGACCGACGACTACTACGCCTACGTGCCCGAGCGGCAGGAGATATGGGGCCGGCACACCCGGCGGCGGTTCGGGCTGGGCATGCCGGTCCGGGTGGCCCTCACCGACGTGAACCTGTCCCGGCAGGAGATCAATTTGGCCCTGCAAGGCGGCTAGCCGCGCCGGGCCTGGCCCCGGACGGTTTCGTTATTTTTTTCACATAATCATCGGCATGACCTTATATTATTACACGCTGAAATATTTGTATAAAGTATTAGGTTCTGCCAGGCCGTCCGGTCGCCCCCGCCGGCTGTTTTCCAGTTACTGCATCAACATGTTGGAATATTGTCGTATATTTTTTCTGTTTCCGCTTGCCATCTCTTGTGAAATAAATTACAAGAAAGCCAAGTTCATTGAAAATAGGGGTCCGGGGCTCCGTCGGGAGGCCAGGCAACGCCGAGCAAGAACCCGCCGCGCGCCCGCTTTGCCCGGGCGCGGGCAACGCCCCAGGCCGCAGCGTCCGCCTGTTGCAACGCACCGCACCAAGGCAGGCGGCGCTCTCTTTGCCGGCACCAAGGTTCCCGCCGAATGACGCCGGCTCCGGCTGCGCCTGCCCGCCGTCCCCGGCCCCTCTTTTTGCATCATTCCCGGGTCGCGTCGCCTTCTCTGGCGGCCAATCCGGGATCTTGCACCCCCACCCCCTGGAAACCCGGCTCCACCCCGCCGGGTTTCCGCTTTTCCGGGCGGCGGCCCCTTGTTGAACGCACATTTTATGGCTACATAGGGAATCGGGCCGCCAGGGTGGCCCCGAGGCTTGGATATGATGACCGCCGGCTCCGCCACCATCCGCCGCACCCTCTACCTGGGCATGGCCCTGGCCCTGGCCGTAGGCCTGGCGGTGTTCACCTTCTTCTCCTTCTACACCACCGGCCAGGTGCGCTCCATCCTGCGCCGCGACCTGGCCGGCCTGGCCTCCCTGGCGGCCAAGTCCCTGGAGCGCGACCACGCGGCCCTGGTCCGCCGCGCCCACGACATGGCCACGTCCAAGGCCCTGCAGGTGATCCTCCAGCTGGACATGCCCCCCCAGGCCGTCCTGTTCCTGGAGGCCAACTCCCGGCTCAGCCCCTTCACCCGGCTCTGGGTCCTGGACGCCGCCGGCAGGGACTACGCCGCATTCCCCCCGGACGCCGGCCCCCCGCCCCTGGCCCCCGGCGGCCCCACGGACCTCTTCGTCCAGGACGGGCAGGGCCTGGCCC
>JAEXTU010000078.1 GCA_023453335.1 Pseudomonadota bacterium
GGAGAACATCGACCGCATGATCGAGGACCTGGTGCAGCGCCTGGAGTCCCGCGGCAAGAACGTGGCCTCCCTGGGCAAGAAGCCGGCCGAGCTTCGCGAGGAGATGCGGCCCAAGGCCGAGGAGATCGTGCGCTCCCAGATCTTCCTCATGGCCGTGGCCGGCAAGGAGAACCTGTCCGTGGAGCCGCAGGAGGTGGACGCCCACCTGCGCAGCATGGCCATGCAGACCCGGCAGGACCCGGAATGGCTGCGCTCCTACTACGAGGAGCACAACCTCATGTTCGCGCTCAAGGACCGGCTCCTGGCGGACAAGGCCATGGAGTTCATCTGGTCCAAGGCCACGGTGAAGGAGATTCCGCCCGAGGAGTGGAAGCAGCGCGACGCGGCGGAAGCCGGCGAAAAAGCCAAGTCGAAGTAAGGAGTTCGCGGGGGCCGGGGCACGGCCCCCGCGTGTTTCCGGCCCCGGGGCCGGCCGTCAAGGGACCGTCACCAGGTTCCTGGACTTGCCGGATGACGTTGGCGTATATATCTGGGGTCCAGGGCGTGAGCCCGGCCACCCCAGCGGAGGAGTCCATGCCCACCATTCCCATTGTCATCGAGACCACCGGCCGCACCGAACGGGCCTATGACATCTATTCCCGCCTGCTCCGGGAGCGCATCGTACTCCTGGGCACGCCCATCGACGACCACGTGGCCAGCCTGATCTGCGCCCAGCTCCTGTTCCTGGAGTCCGAGAGCCCGGAGAAGGAGATCAACCTCTACATCAACTCCCCGGGCGGTTCGGTGACGGCCGGGTTGGCCATCTACGACACCATGCAGTACATCTCTGCGCCGGTGGCCACCCTGTGCCTGGGCCAGGCCGCGAGCATGGGCGCGCTGCTGCTCGCCGCCGGAGCGCCGGGCATGAGATTTGCTTTGCCCCATTCCAGGATTCTCATCCACCAGCCCATGGGAGGGTTCTCCGGCCAGGCCACGGACATCGACATCCATGCGCGGGAGATACTCCGGCTCAAGGAGTCGCTCAACGGCATCCTGGCCAAGCACACTGGAGCCCCCCTGGAAAAGATTGCCCAGGACACCGACCGGGACTACTTCATGGGCGCAGGCGAGGCCAAGGAGTACGGCATCATCGCCCGCATCCTGACCACGCGCAACGAGATTCTGGAAGAGGGCAAGGAGTAGCCGCTCATGACGACCAAGAAGAAGGTGGGCCTGCCGCCGGAATTGTGCTGCTCGTTCTGCGGCAAGAACCAGGACGAGGTGCAGCGGCTCATCGCCGGGCCGGACGTCTACATCTGCGACGAGTGCGTGTCGCTGTGCAACGACATCATCGCCCAGGAAAACCTCACCGAGGACATCGAGCAGGGCAAGCTGCTCACCCCGGAGGAGATCCGCAAGCTTCTGGACGAGTACGTCATCGGACAGGAGCGGGCCAAGAAGATTCTGGCCGTGGCCGTGCACAACCACTACAAGCGGGTGTTCTTCGCCGGCGGCAAGAGCAAGGACGTGGAGATCGACAAGTCCAACATCCTGCTCATCGGCCCCACCGGCTCGGGCAAGACCCTGCTAGCCCAGACCTTGGCCCGCCTGCTCAAGGTGCCCTTTGCCATCGCCGACGCCACCACCCTCACCGAGGCCGGGTACGTGGGCGAGGATGTGGAGAACATCCTGGTGCAGTTGCTCCAGAACGCGGACTACGACCTGGAGGCCGCGTCCAAGGGCATCATCTACATCGACGAGATCGACAAGATCGCCCGCAAGGGCGACAGCCCCTCCATCACCCGCGACGTGTCGGGCGAGGGCGTGCAGCAGGCCCTGCTCAAGATCATCGAGGGCACCGAGGCCAACATTCCGCCCAAGGGCGGCCGCAAGCACCCCCAGCAGGAGTTCATCCGGATGAACACCGGGAACATCCTGTTCATCCTGGGCGGGGCCTTCCTCGGGCTGGAGAAGATCATCGGGCAGCGGCAGCAGGGCTCGGGCCTGGGCTTCGGGGCCAAGGTCAAGGGCAAGGCCGAGGACAGCAGCGACAAGCTCCTGGCCGACGTGCATCCCACGGACCTCATCAAGTTCGGGCTCATCCCCGAGTTCGTGGGTCGCATCCCGGTGGTGACCTCCCTGACCGAGCTCACCGAGGAGGACCTGGTCCGCATCCTCACCGAGCCCAAGAACGCGCTCACCAAGCAGTACCAGAAGCTCTTCGAGCTGGACGGGGTGCGGCTGCGCTTCACCCAGAACGCCATGAGCGCCATCGCCCAGAAGTCCCTGGAGCGCAAGACCGGGGCGCGGGGCCTGCGCAACGTCATGGAAAGCATCATGCTGGAGATCATGTACAAATTGCCCTCCCTGTCCGGGGTCAAGGAGTGCGTGGTCAACAAGGCGGTGGTGGACAAGGGCATAGAACCCCTGCTCTTCTACCACCAGGAAGTGAAATCCGCGTAACCGGTCGGCCGGCGCGCGTTGACAAGCCGCGCCGGGGAGTTATTTCTCACGGAAGGCGGGGGGAATCATCCCGCCTTCAGCGTATAGACCGGAGGAAATGATGACCAATTTCGTCATGGTGGACGACGAACGGCCGAGCCTGACCCTGCCCCTCATGTCCCTGCGGGAGGTAGTCATGTTCCCGCGCTCCATCGTGCCCCTGTTCGTGGGGCGCGAGGCCTCGGTGAAGGCCATCGAGCGCGCCCTGGCCGATTTCGACAAGAAGATATTCCTGGTGGCCCAGCGTACGCCGGAGAAAGAGAAGCCCGGCCCCGAGGATCTGTTCGAGATTGGGACCGTGTCCAAGATTCTCCAGCTCCTGCGCCTGCCCGACGGCACCATCAAGGTGCTCTTCGAGGGCCTGTACCGCGCCGAGTGGTCGCCCGAAACCGGGCTGTCCGACCCCTCCCGCGAGGTGCTCATGGCCCGCACCCGCTCCCTGGGCGAGGAGGAGGCCGACTCCTCCGAGGCCGAGGCCATGGTGCGGGCCACTCACGAGGCCCTGGAAACCTACGGCAAGATCAACAAGAAGCTGGCGGCCGAGACCATCATGGCCATCTCCTCGCTCAACAGCGCGGGGCGGCTGGCCGACGCCATCATGCCCCACCTCAAGGTGGACTACCTCAAGAAGCAGTCCCTGCTGGAGGAGCGCAACCCGCTCAAGCGGCTGGAAGAGACCCTGGCCCTGCTCCAATCCGAGATTGAGATCAACGACCTGGAGAAGCGCATCAAGAACCGGGTCAAGAACCAGATGGAGTCCAACCAGCGCGAGTACTACCTGAACGAGCAGCTCAAGGCCATCCACAAGGAGATGGGCCGGGAGGACGACCCCCAGGCCGAGGTGGGCGACCTGGAGAAGCGGCTGGAAGAGAAGGTCATGCCCGACGAGGCGAGGGAGAAGGCCCGCCGGGAGATGAAGAAGCTCAAGCAGATTCCGCCCTCGTCCGCGGAATACACCGTGGTGCGCAACTACGTGGACTGGATCCTGGACCTGCCCTGGAACGTGCTCAAGGAAACCGACCTGGACATCGCCAAGGCCAAGGCGGTGCTGGAGGCGGACCACTACGGCCTGGACAAGCCCAAGGAGCGCATCCTGGAGTACCTGGCCGTGCAGAGCTTGGTGCAGACCATGAAGGGTCCCATCCTCTGCCTGGTGGGTCCCCCCGGCGTGGGCAAGACCTCGCTGGCCAAGAGCGTGGCCCGGGCCATGGACCGCGAGTTCGTGCGCCTGTCCCTGGGCGGGGTGCGCGACGAGGCCGAGGTCCGCGGCCACCGGCGCACCTACGTGGGCGCGCTACCGGGCAAGATCATTCAGTCCCTGCGCCGGGTGAAGTTCAACAACCCGGTGTTCTGCCTGGACGAGGTGGACAAGATGTCCACCGACTTCCGCGGCGACCCCTCGGCCGCGCTCCTGGAGGTCCTGGACCCGGAGCAGAACTCGGCCTTCAACGACCACTACCTGGACATGGACTACGACCTGTCCAAGATTTTCTTCATCACCACGGCCAACACCCTGCACACCATTCCGCTGCCGCTTCAGGACCGCATGGAGATTATCAAGCTTCCCGGCTACCTGGAAACCGAGAAGCACAAGATCGCCCGCCACTTCCTGCTGCCCAAGCAAATCAAGGAGCACGGGCTCAAGGTCGAGAACCTGAACCTTTCGGACAATGCCGTCCTGGAGCTCATCCGGCGCTACACCAAGGAGGCTGGGGTGCGGAACCTGGAGCGGGAATTGGCCTCCATCTGCCGCAAGACCGCCATGCGCCTGGTGGAGGAGAAGGACCGCGACAAGGCGGTGTCCGTGACCACCCAGAACCTGTCCACCTTCCTGGGCGTGCCCAAGCACCGCTACGGCGAGAAGGAGGACGCCTCCCAGGTGGGGGTGTCCACCGGCCTGGCCTACACCGAACTGGGCGGCGAACTGCTCCTGGTGGAAACCGCGCTCATGCCCGGCGCCGGCAAGGTGGAGATCACCGGCAAGCTGGGCGACGTGATGCAGGAGTCGGCTAAGGCCGCGCTTTCCTACATCCGCTCCCGCTCGGACCTGTTCGGGCTGCGCAGCGAGTTCTACAAGGAGATTGACATCCACGTGCACGTGCCCGAGGGCGCCATCCCCAAGGACGGCCCGTCCGCGGGCATCACCCTGGCCACTTCCCTGGTGAGCGCGCTCTTGAACGTGCCGGTGAAGAACGAGTTGGCCATGACCGGCGAGATCACCCTGCGCGGCCGGGTGCTGCCCATCGGCGGCCTGCGCGAGAAGCTCCTGGCCGCCCACCGCGGCCTGATCAAGACCGTGCTCATCCCCAAGGACAACGCCAAGGACCTCAAGGAGGTGCCGGCGGCCATCCTCAAGGACCTCACCATCATTGAGGTGGAGCACATGGACGAGGTGCTGGAGAAGGCCCTGGAGGTGTCGGACCCCGAGCGCATCTTCTGCGGCCGGGACAACCGCTGCCCCATCTCGGGCACCCTGCTCAAGGAGCAGTACCTGAACCATACCCACTAGTCGCTGGTTGCGGCACCGAGATTGGCGAAAGGCCGGGGCGACCCGGCCTTTCTTTTTGCCGGGAATCAAAAACTTCGTCCTGTCTGTTGCCATAAATTTTTCATTTATGTCACTTGCTAGCCCAACTTATTTTTACAAAAATGGTATTATTATTGTTAATATTTTGTGCATATCATAACAGTGCTAAATTACAGTTTAAATGTCATGAGGCCAAGGTTCGATCCGAAACAGGAGTGGGTGAGTTCTGCTACGGAAAAAGTGTGTCGATGTTGCAAGAAAGAGAAAGAATGCTGGTTTTTGTAAAGTAACTGAGTATGCCCATCTTGCCTATTCGCTGTAATCATTGGATAATTTCCACAGGCCCGGAACTTGCTCTATGGGAGGCCATCAAAACCCATCCCGAGTGCGGAGGAAGTGTATGAAGATCTGTACGGCGTTTCTCCTGACAGTCCTGCTGGCCCTCATGTGCGCGGCGTCACCCCTGGCCCTGGCTGACGACGCCGCCCCGGCGCCGGACCCCTCGGGCGCGTCCATCGGCACTGCCGCGGACGTGGTCGGGGCCACGGCCAACGCGCCCACCAAGGAGGACATGGAAACCCTGGGGGCCAACGAGCCCCTGGCCCTCAAGCTGGCCGACGTGGTGGGCCACAACCGCATCGCCATCAACATCATGTGGACCCTGGTCTGCGGCTTCCTGGTCATGTTCATGCAGGCCGGCTTCGCCATGGCCGAGACCGGGTTCACCCGCGCCAAGAACGCCGGGCACACCATGGCCATGAACTTCATGGTCTATGGTCTGGGCATGCTCGGCTATTGGATCTGCGGCTTCGCCCTGCAGATGGGCGGCGTGGGTGGGGTGGCCACCCTGGGCGGCGCCACCACCTTGGCCAACGAGTTCACCATTACCCTGTTCGGCAAGGACTTCGGCCTGTTCGGCACCACCGGCTTCTTCCTGTCCGGGGACTCCTACGACGCGGTGGTGTTCACCGTGTTCCTGTTCCAGATGGTGTTCATGGACACCACCGCCACCATCCCCACCGGCACCATGGCCGAGCGGTGGACCTTCAAGTCCTTCGTGATTTACGCCTTCTTCATCTCCATGTTCACCTACCCCCTGTACGCCAACTGGGTGTGGGGCGGCGGCTGGCTGTCCGCCCTGGGCAAGAACTTCGGCCTGGGACACGGCGCGCTGGACTTCGCCGGCTCCTCGGTGGTGCACATGACCGGCGGCGTGGCCGCCCTGGCCGGCGGCATCGTGCTCGGCCCGCGCATCGGCAAGTACAAGGCCGACGGCACCCCCAACGCCATGCCCGGCCACCACATCCCCATGGCCATGGTGGGTTGCTTCATCCTGGCCTTCGGCTGGTTCGGCTTCAACGCCGGCTCCTCCCTGGCCGGCGGCGACCTGCGCATCGGCGTGGTGGCGGTGAACACCATGCTGGCCTCGGCCGCGGGCGCCTTCTCGTCCATGATGTTTATGTGGATGCGCTACGAAAAGCCGGACATCTCCATGATCGCCAACGGCTTCCTGGCCGGCCTGGTGGCCATCACCGCCCCCTGCGCCTTCGTGAACTCGGTGTCCGCGGTCATAATCGGCGGGATAGCCGGCCTGCTTCTGTGCTGGAGCGTGTTCTTCGTGGAGCGGGTGCTCAAGATCGACGACCCGGTGGGCGCCATCTCGGTACACGGCGTGAACGGCGCCTGGGGCGTGCTCTCCCTGGGCCTGTTCGCGGACGGCACCTACGGCGAGGCCCTGAACGGCGTCGAGGGCACGGTGAAGGGCCTGTTCTACGGCGACGTGAGCCAGTTCATCGCCCAGTGCGTGGCCACCTTCACCAATTTCGTGTTCGTCTTCGTGGTCATGTACATCTTCTTCAAGGTCCTGAACGCCATCACCCCGCTGCGGGTGAAGCCCGAGCAGGAGCTGGAAGGCCTTGACCAGTACGAGGTGGCGGTGACCGCCTACCCCGAGTTCAACCTGAGCAAGTTACACCGCTAAACCGGAGAAATGGCCATGAAGAAGATAGAAGCAGTCATCAAGCCGCACATGCTTGAGCCGGTGAAGGCCGCCCTGGACAAGATTGGGGTCAAGGGAATGACCGTGACCGAGGTGCAGGGCTACGGCCGGCAGAAGGGACACACCGACGTCTACCGCGGCGCGGAGTACACGGTGCTCTTCAACCCCAAGGTCAAGATCGAGGCGGTGGTGCCGGACTCCCTGGCCGCCGGGGTGGTGGACGCCATCTCCGCCAGCGCCAAGACCGGCTCCATCGGCGACGGCAAGATATTCGTCATCCCCGTGGAAGAAGCGGTCCGAATCCGGACCGGGGAATTGGGGGACACGGCCCTGTAGGCCCGGCCAGACCCCAAGCCCGCAAGGGCGGTTGGATGGAGCCCCCGCGCTGTGGTTGGCGCGGGGGCTCCCTTTTGGGGCCGCGGAACAAAAAGGCCGGACAGGGGCCCGGCCTTGAAGCTTCTTGGGATGCGCGGCTCAGGCC
>JAEXTU010000103.1 GCA_023453335.1 Pseudomonadota bacterium
GTGCACTTCGTGGCCCAGCGCTTCGACCTCATCGCCAAGTCCATGGAGGCGGAGGGCCTGCGCCGCACCCTGGAATTGGTCCGCTCCGGGGCCGGGCCGGACGTCCTGGCCGCCGAGGAGGAGAAGCTCGCCGCCGCCCTGGCCGTATTGGCCGAGGAAAAGGCCTTCATCCTCTCCTGCAACGAGCCCGGCGAGTTCATGAGCGACGAGCGCATCGCCCGCATGCGCGCCATCGGGGCCAAGTCCTATCCGGTGGGCGGCGCGGATATGGCCTACCTGACCGACAACGAGATGGAGAACCTCTCCATCCGCAAGGGCACCCTGACCAACGACGAGCGCAAGGTCATTGAGAACCACGCCACCATGACCGGCAAGATTCTCGGGGAGCTGCCCTTTCCCAAGAAGCTCGGCCGGGTCCCGGCCTACGCCGCGGCCCACCACGAGAAGGTGGACGGCTCGGGCTACCCCCTGGGCCTGGGCGGGACGGATCTTCCCCTGCAGGCCCGGATCATGGCTGTGGCCGACATCTTCGAGGCCCTGACTGCCAAGGACCGTCCCTACAAGAAGCCCATGCCCCTGTCCCAGGCGGTCAAGATCCTGGGCTTCATGAAAAAGGACAAGCATGTGGACGCCGATGTCCACGACCTCTTCCTGGCCTCGGGCCTGTTCCGGGAATACGCCAAGAAGGAGCTCAACCCCGACCAGTTCGACGCCGTGGACCCCGAGCCCGAGCTCAAGCTGCGCCGGGTGCTCCTGGGGCTGCCTCCGGGCGAGGAGCGTGACGGGCTCAAGGCCCTGTTCGCCGGGTGGGGCGCCGAGGTGGTGGAGAGCGACGACGGGGTGGAGTGCCTCAAGTCCCTGGCCGGGGCCTTCCGCGCGGGCCATCCCTTCCGCATCGCCGTCCTGGACATGTCCCTGGCCAACATGGACGGGTTCGCGGTGGCCGGGGAACTGGCCCGCAGCGAGCGGGGCTTCCCCCAGCACTCAATTGTCCTGACCACCGACCGGCACACTCCCGGCGACGCCAGCCGGGCGGTGGAGGCGGGCGCCTCGGGCTACCTGGTGCGGCCGGTGGACAAGGCCCAGCTCAAGAAGATGGTCTTCGCCATCCTGGAGCAGCCGGCCCATGCCGTGGTCTCGGCCCCGGTGCGTTCCCGCGACGCCTGCGCCGACGCCTGCCCCCGGCCGCGGCTGCTCATGGTGGACGACTCGGCCAACGCCCGGATGCTGGTGCACTACTACCTGGGCGACCGGGGCTTCGAGACCGACTATGCGGAGAACGGCCGCCAGGGCGTGGACCTGTACGTGGCCAAGGAATACGACCTGGTCATCGCCGGCATGGACCTGCCCATCATGGACGGCTACGAGATGGTCCGCACCATCCGCCGCTGGGAGAAGCGCAACGAGGTGCGGCACACCCCCATCCTGGCCATGGTCAACCACTTCGTGGCCAATGCCGAGGCCAAGGGCCTGGAGGCCGGCTGCACGGCCTGTCTGGTCAAGCCCATCACCAAATCCCGGTTGATTGCCCTGGTCGAACAGTATATACCAATGCGGCAAGGGGAGTAATCCCGCGACGCCGCGTCTGGCGCGCCCCCGGCGGCCGCCCGCCGACGGCAGGCCGCGGCGGGCGACTTCGGAGGGGATCAAGGCGGCGCAGGTCCGCCGTGCGGTTCCCTCCGGCCATCTCCCCGTACTCCACATCTCGTACGGGGACACTGCATGGACGACGCCGCCACCAAATACAAGACCGTCCACAAGGGCCAGAACGTCTTCCGCGAAGGCCAGACGGCCACCGTGGCGTACATGCTCAAGCAGGGCAAGGTCACGCTCTACCGGGTGCTGCACAACAAGCGGGTGGTCCTGTCCAGCATCCTGCCCGGCCAGATCTTCGGGGAGGAGGGCCTGCTCAAGAGCCAGTCGCGCATCGCCAGCGCCGAGGCCGAGGAGCCCTGCGAACTCATCGTCATCGACAGCCAGGTCTTCTCGACCATGCTGCTCAAGTGCCCCGCGCCCCTGCAGCGCCTTACCCGCTATCTCATCGAGCAGGTGCGGGCCCTGCATGAGAACATCTGCGAGCGGCCCACCAGCAGCATGTTCATGAGCGTGTGCGGCATCATCGACATGGCCTTTCGCACCCACGTGAACCTGCCGCAGTCCGCCCGCGGGGCCAACTGGGCCATGGGCATGTCCTACGCGGAGTTGTCCCGCACCCTCAAGGAGATCCTGCTGGTGACCCAGTTGGAGATCGACGACGTGGTGGGCAAGCTGGCCAAGCTCAAGTTCGTGGAGATCAACGAGGACACCAAGGCGGTCATGAAGAAGGACGCCCTGGGCAAGATGGTCAAGACCGCCGACTTCCTGCAGGACCGCTACCTGCGGATTCCCGACTTGGACAAGTTTTTGGGTGTGGCCCGCAATCTCCAGTCGGAGATGCAGTCCGAGAACACCCCGCTCACCGAATCCCTGGAGTTCGTGGACCTCTTCGGGTTCGCGGACATGGCCAAGACCACCCCGGAGATGGTCTACAAGAAGATCAGCTACAAGGAGATTCCGGAGAACCTGTTCTTCCTGCACAAGAAGAGCGCCGAGGCCTACGTCAAGCAGATGGGCGAGGAGTTCTTCCAGCGGGTCAAGCGCAAGCGGGTGGCGGTGGAGGACCTGGAAGGGATCAACGACGTGGTGTTCGTGGACAACGCCACCCTGGAGCTGGCCTTCGAGCGGGTGGGCTTCCACAAGCTGGCCATGCTGGTCAAGGTGGCCGGGGACGAGGCCCGGGACAAGATCCTGGCGAATCTCTCCAAGAAGATGGCCAAGGTGGTCACCGACGAGGCCAAGGACATGGAGAACCTGGACGACATGGAAGTGGCCGACGCCGAGGACGAGATCATCGCGGCCATCAAGGACATCAAGGGGCTGAACAAGTAATTCGGGGAGCCGGGAGGGCGCGTGCCGCAGAGAGCCGGGCACAAGATGGTGGCCTTTCACAAGGGCGAGACCGTGCTGCGGGAGGGCCAGGCCGGGAGCAAGGCCTACGTGATCAAGAGCGGGAGGCTTTCGGCCTACCGGGTGCGGGACAACCTGCGCATCACCGTGGGGTCCATGGGCGTGGGTCAGGTGGTGGGCGAGTTGTCGGTGCTCTCCCGCAAGCCGGCCAATTTCACGGTGGAGGCCGAGGAGTACTCGGAACTCTTGGAAGTGGATTTCGGCGTGCTCCATTCCCTGCTGGAGCAGTGCCCGCGGCCGGTGCAGAACATCGTGAACTTCATGGTCTCGCGCCAGTACGACCTGGCCCGGCTCATCAGCGCCCACCAGGTGCAGGACGTGTTCCTGGCCGTATGCCAGCTCCTGGAGTTGTACTGGAGGGCCAACGCCCCGGCCGGCAAGCCCCGGGAGGGAGTGAGCCTGGGGGCGGCGTGCCGGGTGGTGAAGAACGTCCTGCCCATGAGCACCCTTGAGGTGGTGGAGATCGTGCAGCGCCTGGCCGGGCTGGGCCTGGTCGAGATGCACGAAGTGAAGGGGGTGCGCTACGGCCAGGACGCCCTGGGCCGGAAGGTGCGGGTGGCCTCCTATGTGGAGGACCGGCTGCTCTCCATCCCGGACGCCGACGGTTTCCTGGCCAAGGTGCGGGCCTTCATGGAATCCTTGGCCGAGACCGGGGAGGCCGCCGCGACCCATGTGGAATTTCTGGGCCTGGACGACTTCGCCGGCCAGGTGGAGGCCGAGCCCGACGTGCTGCTACGCAAGATCGGCAACGCCGAGATTCCCCTGGAACTGCTCTACGTGCACCGGGCCGCCGGGGAGCGATTCGCGGCTCAATGCGAACCGGGGTTCTTCAAGCGCGCCGCCCGCCGACGCCTGAAGGCCGAGGACCTGACCGGGGTGGACGACGTGGTGGGCGTGGACGACGCCACCCTGCAGGAGGTCTTCTCCGCCCTGGGCTTCCACAAGGTGTCCGTGCTCTATGCGGGGGCCGGTGACGCTGCACGGGAAAAGATAGCCACCAACCTCTCCGCCAAGATTCGTGAGGTGGTCACTTCCGAGGCCGCGGCCATGGCCCTGGACGAGACCGAGTTGGCCGACGTGGAGGCCGAACTCATGGAACGCATCAAGACCGCCAAGGGGCTCGCAGCGTGAACATCGCCACCATCATCGGCATCATCTTCGGGGTGAGCATCCTCTCGATAGCCACCTATTTCTCCACGTCAAATGTACGGGTGTTCGTGGACTTCGCCGGGTTGGCCATCGTGGTGGGCGGCACCGCCGCGGCCACCTTCATCTGCTACCCGCTCAAGGAGGTGGGCCGGGTATTCCATGCCTTTCTCCTGGCCCTGGGCCGGGAGGAACTGCCCACGGACACCTACATCAAGGCCCTGGTGGATATTGCCAAGAACGCCTCGACCCGGGGCAAGATCTCTCTGGAGAAGTCCCTGCCCGGGATCGAGAACAATTTCCTGCGGCACGGGGTCCAGATGCTGGTGGACGGCTACTCTGCTGCGGAGATACGGGAGATCATGGACACCAGCATCCAGCAGATGTACGAGGCCGAGATGTCCGCGGCCGGCATCTTCCGGACCATGTCCAAGCTGGCCCCTGCCTTCGGCCTCATCGGCACCCTCATCGGCCTCATTGGCATGATGCAGGCCATGCAGGGCGACATCAGGTCCCTGGGCCCGAACATGGCCGTGGCCCTCACCACGACCCTCTACGGCGTGACCATGGCCAACCTCCTGTTCCTGCCCATCGCGGTCAAGGTGGAGCGGCGCATCGAGGAGCGGGTGGTGCTCATGCAGGTCATCCGCGACGGCATCCTGTTCATCAAGGACAAGACCCCGGCCCAGATCGTGCTCGACAAGCTGCGGGCCTATCTCCCGCCGCGGCGCTGGGCCGCGGTAAAGGCCTGAGCCCGGCCAGGGGCGGACGCCTGGCCAGCGGAGCGGAATCACATGCGAGCCAGCACCATCAAACGGAAGCCCCCGGACGAGGGGGAGCCCTGGCAGATTTCCTTCGCGGACATGATGACCCTCATCATGTGCTTCTTCGTCATCGTGGCCGCCATCTCCACCGTGGACGCCGAGCGCTTTGCCGAGGTTTCCTCCCAGCTGCAGAGCCAGATGACCCGCACCAAGCCCGGCCAGAAGGCGGAGCCCGAACCCGCGCCGCCGGCCGATGCCGCCAGCTATGAGAAGGCGGCCCGGGAGGAGAAGAAGCCGTTGAACGTGGTGTACGAAAAGCTCGCGGGCAAGCTCGCGGCCGAGTCCTACGGCGTGAGCCTGGAGCGCCGGCCCAACAGCGTGGCCGTGAACATGCGCGGCTCGGTGCTCTTCGACCTGGGCACCGCGGACCTCACGCCCAAGGCCAAGTCCATCCTGACCGAGGTGGGGGAAGTGCTCTGGGGCCTGCCCTGCCGCTACGTGATCGAGGGCCACAGCGACAATATCCCCATCCACAACGACCGCTATCCCTCCAACTGGGAGCTGTCCGCGGCTCGGGCCAGCTCGGTGGCCCGCTTCCTCATGGAGCGCGGGTTCCCGACCGAGCGCTTCACCGTGGTGGGCCGGGCCGACACCCAGCCCATGGTGCCCAACCTGGACCCGGCCGGCCAGGCCATTCCCCGCAACCAACTCCTCAACCGCCGGGTGATGATCCTGGTGGAGCCCGAAAACTGACCCGGCCATGGCCGATCCGACCTCCCGCCAGTTGAGCCGTCCCACCCTGGCCGCCGTCTGGGCCCTGCTGGTCCTGGTCACCGCCCTGGCTGTGGTCCTGGTCCTGGTCCTGGCGCAGGGCCGCATCCTGCGCCAGGAGGCCGCGGAGAACCTGGCGGACCGGGCTGCGCGCCTGGCCGAGGGCAGTGCCGCCTTCCTGGACCGGGCCGAGACCCTGGCCTGCACCGCGGCCGAGGCCGTGGACCAGCGCATCCTGGCCACGGATTTCGGCGCGGGCAGCAAGGACACCGACGCCTATCTCCTGCTCAAGGCCCAACTGCGCAGCCTCTACCGGCTCATGGGCCGGCAGCCCTATTTGCTGCGCACCGCCCTGGCCGATGTGCGCGGGGACTACTGGGAGGTCTCCGGCCTGGCCGACGGGAGCATACGCGTCAAGAGCGTGGTGCGCATCGCCGACCCCCACCGCTGCCCCAACGCCAATTCCACGCCCGGAGGCGACCGCGACGGGGCCTGCGTGCTGGCCGCCCTGATGAAGGGTGACGCCAATGGCACCATTTACGCCAGTGAGCCCCTGCCCGACGAGGCCTACGACCCGCGAGCCGAAGCCTGGTACCTGGCCGTGGCCGGGGCCAAGGCCCCGGTGCTGACGGCCCCGGCTGCGGAGCCGGCCACCGGGCGGGCCTCCCTGCTCCTGGCCGCCCCGGTGATCGACGCCATGGGCCGCTTCCTGGGCGCCCTGGTGCTCACCCTGGACTTGCAGGACCTCTCGCTTCTGGCCGAGAGCCTGTCCCCGGCTGGGTCGGGGCGGGCCTTCCTGGCCC
>JAEXTU010000127.1 GCA_023453335.1 Pseudomonadota bacterium
GGCGTGAAGTGGGGAGTGGCGGCGTTGGTGGTAACCGCGTCGAAGGCCGGCCCGGCCGGCGCATCGAGCATGTTCATGACCGTGAAGCCGATGCCCGCCAGGTCCGGGTTTTCCCGGCAGGCGGCGATGAAGCCCTCCACGATGTCCGCGCCGTGCAGGGTCAGGCCCGGAAGGGCCTGGCGCAGATGGTGGAGGAACAGGCCGGTGGAGCAGCCCAGGTCCAGCAGGGAGAGCTGCTCCCCGGCCGCCAGCCGGCTGCCCACGGCCTCCTGGATGAGGCGAATGAGCTGCTTGTCGCTCTCCCGGGGCTCCCGGGCAAACTTCTTCTGGTAGCTGGGGTAGTCCGAGGCCCATTTGGCGTCATGCACGTAGTCCCGGTAGGTCAGCTCCCCGGTGGGCGCGGCCTGGGCCAGGCCGGGAACCAGGCCGAAAAGTTCCGCCATCTCTTCAGCGTCCAGGCCGGACACTGCCGCCGCCGCCTGTTTCATCTTTTCCGAAATACCCATGTCCCGCCCCCGCCTCCTTTCACTTCACTGCGAACAGGGCCCACATGCCCTGCCGGTATTCGGCATAGCCGCGCTTTTTCGCCTCGAACTCCGGCAGGTCGTATTCCACCAGGCAGGGGTCCACGGTGGCGAAGCCCGGCAGGAGGCCACGGTACTCGTCCCGGCGGAAGAAATGGGACAGCCCGGTGTCCGTAAGGTAGAAGCGGGAGCCGCCCTCCTGGAGCATCAGGGTGCCCGGGTCCTCGGCCAGCTCCCTGTCCCGCTTCAGGCGGTACACGGAGTGGCTGTCCGAGAGCATGTATCCGCAGAACACTCCGCCGGGCCGGAGCACCCGGGCCACCTCGGCAAAGGCCTGCTGCCGGACATCCCGGGGCAGGTGCTGGAACACGCAGGACTCCAGCACGCCGTCAAAGCTCCCGTCCGGGAAGGGCAGCCGCTCCACCGAGGACTCTACCGCGGCCTCCAGGAGGCGCTCCATGCCGGCCCGCCGGAAGTTCTCCCGGCACAGGTCCAGGGCGGTGGGCGAGATGTCCACCCCGCTCACCCGGATGCCTTTGGCCGCCAGGTGCAGCAGGTTGGGACCGGCCCCGCACCCTGCCTCCAGGAAACGCAGCCCGGCGTAATTGCCGTCCGGCCGGGCCTCGCGCAGCCAGTAGGCCACGTTGCGCACCAGGGCTTCCGCCGGCGCAGCGTTGTAGGCCTGGGACGCGATCTGCTCCCGGAACGAACTCTCCCAGTTGTCCCGCATCTGTTCGTCGATTGCGGCGTGAGGCACGGTCTACTCCTTTTCCTGGGCTTGGCGCCCCGGCTTGAGAAAGAGGCGGAGGGTGCGCTTGCCGCTGGGCTCGGTGAGCCGATCCAGGGCGGCCAGCGTGAATCCCGCCCGATGGGCCAGCAGCAGGGCCGAGGCGGGGCTGAAGATGTGGAGGTGCTCGATGAAGAACTCCTCGCGCACGGCTTGCCCGATCTCCAGGGCGGCCTCGCCGTCGGGCAGCTCCACGTAGGCTGCGCCGTCCGGCAGCAGGTGCCTTCCCACCCCGGCCAGCATGGCCACCGGGTCCGGGACGTGCTCCAGCACCTTGTTCAGGCTCACCAGGTCGAAGCGGCCCAGGTCCGCCGGCACCCGGTCCGGAAACTCGCCCTGCACGGCCATGACCCCGGGGATGCCGGCGGCATGGGCGACCGCCCGCGGGTCGGGGTCCAGGGCGGTGCAGGCGAACCCCCGTACGGCCATGACCGCCGGGAACACCCCCAGGCCCGAACCCACGTCCAGGAGCCGTACGCCCGCGGCCAGCCGCTCCGGCGGCAGGTGGGCGGCGGCCAGATCCGCCACCCGGTCGGCCCGGCCGGCGTTGTCCGATCGCTCCGGGGGCAGGGCCATGATCGCCTCGAACCTCCGGCGCAGCCCGGCCTCGTCCTGGTAGGTTGCGGCCATGTACTCGCCGGCATAGAGCCCGGACAGGTCCATGCCATGCACCGAGACGAAATGCCCGCAGAAACCGCAGCGCATCACCCTGCGGCGATAGTCCTGCTCGCAACCGAACCTAGTCTCCCCGGCCGGCGGGGCGTCCAGGTCCAGGGCCACCGACCAGGAGTGCACCCCGCACAGGCAGTCCGGGAAGGTATACCTCCCCGGATCCCCGGGCCTCAGCCCCTCCGCAAGCCGACGGATTCCCACGTCGTCGTGCAGCCAGGCCAGGTGCTCCATGCCCTGCTCCTGCAAATAGGCGTCGTTCTCGACCTCCCGGCCCGCCTCCACCAGGAGCAGGTAGCAGGCGCCCCGGGACAGGCACAGCCGGCCCTTGAGCCCGAACCGGGCCAGCCGGCCGTTGAGGGACGGGGTGGCGTAGTATCCCCAGGACTTGCGCACCACGTCGTACTCGCCCCCTCCCGGGGAGCGGAAAGTCACCTGCTCGTCGGGCTCCAGGAAGACGGACCCGCAGTCCAGCAGTTCGATGTCCCCGGCCGGGCCGACCCGGAAGGCCCGCGGCGGAATCGTGGCCGCGAACCTCATGTCCACTCCCAGTCCGGGATCAGGAAGCCGTCGATGGCCCAGGCCCCGTTTCGCCTGCTCCAGATG
>JAEXTU010000137.1 GCA_023453335.1 Pseudomonadota bacterium
GGTACTTGCGGGTGAGCGAGCCGTCCACCTGGGTGAAGGGCTCGAAGATGGCGTCCTGCTTCTCCCCGGGAATGCCGATGCCGGTGTCGGCCACGCTGAGCAGGAGCACCCGGTCCGCGGGCGCGGGGGTGTGGGGCAGCATGGCCGCCTCCACCGTGATCCGGCCGCCCGGGGTGAACTTCATGGCGTTGCTCAGGAGGTTCAGGAGGATCTGGCGCAGCCGGCCGGGGTCGGAGAGCACGGTGTCCGGCACCCCGTCGTCCACCCGGCAGGCGAGGTCGATGCCCCGGTCCGCGGCCTCGTAGCGGAAGGCCCGGCAGACCGAGTCCGCGATCTCCCGCAAGTTGCAGGCGTCGCGGATCACGGTGAGCCGGCCGGCGTCGAGCTGGGCGAAGGAGAGGATGTCGTTGATGATGGTGAGCAAGCCGCGGCCGGACTCCAGGGCGGTCTCCAGGAGCACCTTGTGGTCGTCGGCGATGGCCGGGTCGCTGTCCAGGAGCTGGAGCATGCCGAGCACGCCGTTGAGCGGGGTGCGCAGCTCATGGCTCATGTTGGCCAGGAACTCGGCCTTGGCCTGGTTGGCGGCCTCGGCCGCGGCCTTGGCCCGGGAGAGTTCCGAGGCGGTCCGGTGCCGTTCGCTCACGTCCCGGATGAGCACGGCCATGTGCCCGTACTGGGGCGAATAGGCGTTGAACTCCAGGTGCAGGCCCAGGTCTTCGTTGAACTTCTCGAAGCGCATGGGCTCGCCGTCCAGGGCCACCCGGGCGTAGGTGTCGATCCAGTACTGCTCGATGTTCGGGAAGAGCTCGCGCAAGGTGTGGTTCAGGATCACTTCGGACGTGAGTCCCACCAGCCGCTCGTAGGCCGGGTTCACGGCCAGGAACCGCAGGTCGTGCGGCTTGCCGTCCGTGTCCAGGATCATCTCGTGCAGGGCGAAGGCGTCGAGCTGGGCGGTGAACAGGGAGCGGTAGCGCTCCTCGCTCTGGCGGATGCGCTCCCGCGAGCGGCGGCGCTCGGTGACGTCCTCGCGGATGAGCACCCCGCCGATGATCTCCGGGCCGCGGCGCAGGGCCACCCCCCGGATGTTCTGCCAGGACTCCTCGCCGATGCTGCTGCGGGGAACCCGGACCTCGTCCAGGTGCATCCGTTCCCCGCGCAGGATGGCCTTGACCTGCTCGGCCATGCCCGCGCTGACCATGCCGGGCAGCTCCCAGACTTTGCGTCCCAGGAAGAATTCCGGGTCGAGCCGGTTCTTGCAAAACACCTGAAGGTGCCACTTGCTCACGAAGGTGACGAGCCCCTGCCGGTCGAAGGCCATGATGGACACCGGGCTCTCCTCGGCCAGCAGCCGGAACCGCTCCTCGCTCTCGCGCAGATCGTCCTCGGCCCGCTTGCGCGTGGTGATGTCCAGGGCGCTGAACACCACGCCCTTGGAGTAATCGGCTAGGTCCAACGGGGAGGAGCTGAGCAGCACGTGGGCGATGGTCCCGTCCTTGCGCAACAAGCGCGTCTCCACGCTGCCCGTGCCCTGGGCCCGGATCTGGCGGTACTTCTCCCGGCCCACGTACTCGAAGTCCTCCTGGGTCGGGTAGAGCAGGCGCGTGTTCTGTCCCACCAATTCGTCCCGGGAGTAGCCCACCATCCTGCACAGGGTCTCGTTGGCCTCGGTGAGCACCCGTTCCACCACCATGCCGATGCCCAGGGGCGCGGAGCTGAAGATGCCCGTGATCTTGGCCTGGCTTTCCCGCAGGGCCTGCTCGGTGTGCATGCGCTGGGCGATGTCCGCCTCCAGGGCCTCGGCCATGTCGTCCAGTGAGGAGGCCAGGTTGCCCAGGGTTCCCGCGGTCTCGGTCAGGCCGGAGCGGGCCGAGAGGTCGCCCGCGCCCAGGCGTTGGGCCACCGCGGCCACCCGGTTGATGCGGCGCAGTATGCCGTGCTTGCCCACCAGCCAGGCCAGCCCGCAGGACAGGAGCAGGGAGGTGGCCAGCCAGGCGAGGTAGCTGCGGGTGATCGCATCGGCCCGGCGCAAGGCCTCGGTCTCCGGGATGCCCACGAAGATGTTCAGGTAGGGCTCCTGGTTCGAGGCCAGGCGCAGCCGGCGCACGGCGTAGATGCGCAGGACGCCGTCCGCGCCCTTTTCCTCAATGTACCCCTCGCGCTGGATCGGGACGACCTTGTCCCACACCTGGGGCGGGATGGTCTGCCCCAGGGGCTGGGTATCCTTGGCCGGATAGCGGAGCAGGCGCACGCCCCGCCAGTCGGTGAGCCCAAGGAAGGAGTCCGGCGGAAAGTCGGCCTTGGTGAAGAGCTGCCCAACCTCCTGAAGGCTCAGGCTGGCCAGGACCACCCCCAGGAATTGGCCCGAGGCGTCGGCCAGGGGCTGGGCAAAGGGCAGTACCGGCAGTCCGCTGAGCGGCCCCAAGGTGTACTCGCCCGCGGCGAACTCCCGGGTCCGGGCGGCTTCCGTGAAGTCCCTGCGCTGGGTGATGTTGGGCCGGCGGGGGGACTCCACCGCCGAGGCCATCAGTTCGCCCTTGGCGTCGAACAGGGCGATGTTGGCGGTGAGGCGGTTCACCTCGTTGATGTGCCGGAACAGTTCGGTGCGGGGCGCGGGGGGGCGGGGCGGCGCCGCGGGGG
>JAEXTU010000167.1 GCA_023453335.1 Pseudomonadota bacterium
CCCTCACCCCCACCGCGCTCCTGGAGCGCGCCGCCGGCCTGGGCCTGGCCGCCCTGGCCCTCACCGACCACGACACCGTGGCCGGCCTGGACGAGGCCCGCGCCGCCGCGGCCCGGAACGGGGTGGAGCTCATCGCCGGGTGCGAGCTGTCCGTGGTCTGGCCGGTGGGCTTCCTGCACCTGGTGGGGCTGTTCCTGCCCGAACGGCCGGGCCAGCTCGTGGCGGCCATGGACCACCTCATGGAGTGCCGCCACGACCGCAACCGCCGCATCGTGGAGAAGCTCCAGGCCCTGGGCCTGGACGTCACCTACCCCGAGGTCCAGGCCATTGCCGGCGAGGGCTCGGTGGGCCGGCCCCACCTGGCCCTGGCCCTCCAGGCCAAGGGCTACGTGGCCGACGTGGAGCAGGCCTTCCAGGAGTACCTGGGCAGCCGCGGCCGGGCCTACGTGCCCAAGGACCAGTTCACCGTGGAGAAGGCCCTGGCCGTGCTCCGCGCGGAGGGGGCCACGGCGGTCCTGGCCCATCCCTTCTCCCTGCGCGCCGAGGGCCGCGCCCTAGAGAACAACCTGCGCAAGCTCAAGGACCTGGGCCTGGACGGCCTGGAGTGCCTCTACCCCGAGCACTCCCCGGACCAGACCCGGGAGTACCTGCGCCTGGCCCGGAAGCTGGACCTGGCCGTGACCGGCGGCTCGGACTTCCACGGCGAGGCGGTCAAGCCGGACATCGAGCTGGGCGTGGGCAACGGCAGCCTGGAACTGCCCTACGAGCTCCTGGACGCCCTGCGCGAACGGCGGGCCAGGCAGGGGCTGCCGGTGTAGCGGCCGTTGCCACTGTCCCCGATTGCCCGTAGAGTCGGTACCCAAACCACTCCGCGAGGCGAGCATGTCCAAGCACCTGTGCATCCACGGCCATTTCTACCAGCCCCCCCGCGTGGACCCCTGGCTGGGCGAGGTGCTGCCCGAGGGCAGCGCGGCCCCGGCCCTCAACTGGAACCAGCGCATCACCCGCGAGTCCTACGCGCCGCTGGCCTTTGCCCGCCGCCAGGACGGGAACGGCCGCATCCTGGAAATCTTCAACGCCTACGAGTGGATCAGCTTCAACTTCGGCCCCACCCTGCTCTCCTGGATGCAGGCCGAGGAGCCCGCGGCCTACGCCCGGGTCCTGGAGGGCGACCGCCGCTCGGCCAGGCGTCTGGGCTTCGGCAACGCCATGGCCCAGGTGGCCCACCACCAGATCCTGCCCTTGGCCTCGGACCTGGACAAGGAGATCGAGGTGGCCTGGGCCGTCGCCGACTTCGAGGCCCGCTACGGCCGCTCGCCCGAGGGCATGTGGCTGGCCGAGGCCGCGGTGGACACCCCCACCCTGGAAGTCCTGGCCGCGCAGGGCCTGGCCTACACCGTGCTCGCCCCGCGCCAGGCCGAGGCGGTGCGCGACCTGAACGGCGGGGACAACGGGCACTGGACCCCGGTGGACGAGGGCTCCCTGGACGTGCTGGAGCCCTACGCCGTGCGCCTGCCCTCGGGCCGCACCATCGCGGTGTTCTTCTACCACGGCCCCCTGTCCCAGGCCGTGGCCTTCGAGCGCCTGCTCGACGACGGCGAGAACTTCTGGCAGCGCCTGCGCGGGGCCGCCGCCCCCGGCCTGCTCTCCCTGGCCACCGACGGCGAGACCTACGGCCACCACTTCACCTTCGGGGAGATGGCGCTGGCCTACATGCTCACCCGCGCCCGCGAGTCCGGCGAGGTGGCGCTCACCAACTACGCCGCCTACCTGGCAACCCACCCGCCGGTCCGGGAGGTGCGCATCCGGGAGCGGAGCTCCTGGAGCTGCGTGCACGGGGTGGAGCGCTGGCGCAGCGACTGCGGCTGCTCCGCCGGCGGCCACCCGGACTGGAACCAGGCCTGGCGCGGCCCCCTGCGCGCGGCCCTGGCCGGGCTCAAGGCCGGCCTGGACGCCCACTATTTCCGCCGGGGCAAGGCCCTGTTCCGCGACGCGCGCAAGGCGCTCTTGGCCTACGGCCAGGTGGCGGCCGGGTCGATGGAGCGCGCCGGCTTCGCCGCGGCGCACTTCGCGGCCGGGCTCTCCGCGGAGGAGGCCGGCGCGGCCTGGAAGCTCCTGGCCATGCAACGCAGCGCCCTGCGCTCCCTGGCCTCCTGCGCCTGGTTCTTCGACGACCTGGACCGCATCGAGCCGGTGAACGCGCTCACCTATGCCCTGCGCGCCATGGACCTGGCAGTCGAAACCGGGGGGCCGGACCTTTCGGCCGAACTGCTGGCCGCCCTGGAGCCGGCCCGGGCCAACGCCGCCCCGCGCCTGAACGGCCGGGAGCTGTTCGAGGCGCGGGTGCTGCCCCGGCGAGAGACCCCGCAGAGCCTCATCGCCCAGGCCCTGCTCACCCACTGGGGCCGGCAGGGCGAACTCACCGGCGCGGCCGAGGTGGCCTGGCGGCGGGTGGCGGTGCGCGCCATCTTCGGAAACAAGCCGCGGCCCTACTACGCCGCGGGCGAGGCCGAGATCACCCATTTCCCGGAGGTCACGCCCCAGCGCTACGCCTGGCGCTGGCGGGCCGCAGATACCGAGAACCCCCTGGACGGGGCCTTCGCGGCCGCGCCCGCGGGCCAGGCCAAGTCGCTGGACAAGGCCGCCTGGTTCTCCCCGGCCAACCTGCCCTGGAACAAGCGCCAGGCCCTGTCCCTGGCCTGGGTGCAGGGGGCCGAGGAGCGCGCCTGGCGGCAGCAGATCCTGGCCGCCCAGACCGGGCTGGAGCTGTTCCAGCCCCTGGTGGAGAGCCAGACCACCCAGAACCTGGCCTGGCAGTGGGGCCGCTTCTGGGGCGCCCTGGCCTGGAGCTACATCGTGCGCCCGGACCTGCCCGACGACACCCAGCGCGCCCTGGCCGCCTTCCTCCAGAGCCAGTCCCAGAACGGCCCGGACCAGCAGGCGGTGGGCACCCGGCTCACGGCCGAGGCCCTGGCTGCCCTGGCCGGGGAGCCGCCCCGGGTGGCCCAGGTGCTCTCCCTGCTCTCCCGGGCCGCGGCCATCAAGGTGGACTACGACCCCTGGCCCATCCAGAACGCCCTCTGGCAGCTCGGCCCCACCCGCCCCGAAGTCCGGCCGCGGGCTTTGCTCCTGGGTTTCGCGGTGTAGAGCCGAAAGAAAAAGCC
>JAEXTU010000196.1 GCA_023453335.1 Pseudomonadota bacterium
TGGCCAGCCCCTCCACCGACCTCTTCGACCTGCGAGAACTCTTCGACCAGCAGCAGATCATGGTCTGCTTCAACGGCCCCATCAACGCCGCGCTCATCGAGGAGATCGGCCGCGCCCTGCGCGACTACCTGAACCTCCAGCAGGAGAAGCCCACCGCGGTGTCCGACATCTTCGCGGTGTACATCGAGATGACCCAGAACATCCGGCGCTACGCCGAGGCCCATCCCGGCCTGGCCGGGGCGACCAACGCGGTCATCGTGGTGTCCAGGGACCAGGGCCGCTACGTGGTGAGCGCCGGCAACTTCGTGACCCCCGAGGACGGGGAGGTGCTCACCCGGCGGGTGAACGAGCTGGCCGCCATGGACGGCCCCGCGCTCAAGGCCACCTTCAAGGCCCAGCTGCGCCAGCCCCGGGAGAACCTCGGCGGCAGCGCAGGGCTGGGGCTCATCGACATCGCCCGCAAGGCCTCGTCGCCCCTGGCCGTGGCCCTGCGCTCCGTGGACGCCGCCCGCAGCTTCATCAGCCTGCGGGTCGCGCTCTAGACCCTCCACCCTGCGAGAGACCCATGCGCGACGACATCGACATCAGCCAGACCGCCAGCACACCCTCGGTCCGAACCGACCGCGGCCGAGGCGCCGTGACCATGGCCGGCGAATCATACCCCGAGAACCCCTTCGAATTCTTCCAGCCGCTCATCGCGTGGGTAGGGGACTACCTGGACAGCGAGGCCGGCCCGCTCTCGCTGGAGCTGGAGCTCATCTACCTGAACACCAGCAGCATCCGGGCCATGATGGACATCTTCGACCGCATGGAGGAGGCCCATGCCGCCGGCCGCGAGGTCCGGGTGCGCTGGACCTACGAGCCGGAGAACCAGCGGGTCGGGGAGCTGGCCGAGGAGTTCAAGGAAGACTGTTCCTTCCCCTTCGCCATCGAGCCCAAGGCATGAGCCCCAAGGCCGCCACCCCGCCCGACGCCCTGGAGTGCCGGGCCAAGGCAGCCCTGGACGCCGCCGAGCCCGAGGACTGGAAGGCCGCGCTGGCGGATCTGCTCCATACCTACCTGGCCCAGCGCCGCATCCTGGACCGGCTCACCCGCATCGCCGACCGCTACCAGGCCGCGGAGCGGGAGCAGAGCATCTGCACCCTCGAGCACTACGAGCGCAAGGTGCGCCGGCTGGAGAAGATCCTGCGCATCAGCGACCAGTACCAGCGCATGCTGCACGAGCTCAAGCAGAAGCTCGAATATTCCTCCAACTACGACGCCCTGACCGAGCTGCCCAACCGGCGCTACATGACCCAGCGCCTGGACGAGGCCGCGGCCCTGGCCACCCGCCATCCCGAGTCGGGGTTCGCGGTGCTCCTGGCCGACGTGGACCATTTCAAGAACGTGAACGACGGGTTCGGGCACTCCATGGGGGACAAGGTGCTGCAGGCCGTGGCCCGCGCCCTGGAGTCCCCCCTGCGGGAATACGACCTGTGCGCCCGCTGGGGCGGCGAGGAGTTCCTGTTCCTGCTCCCGGGCTGCGGCCGGGACGGGGCCGCGGCCATGGCCGAGCGGCTGCGCGCCGGCGTGGCGGCCATGCCGCCCCTGCGGGCCGACGCCCCCAGCCCCACCGTCAGCATCGGCTACACCACCCACCGTCCGGGCGAGAGCACCGACGAGACCCTGCAGCGCGCGGACCACGCCATGTACGAGGCCAAGGCCCGCGGCCGCAACTGCGTGGTGGGCGGCTAGCCCGCCTTTTCCCCCTTCTCCCGGGGCAGGCTGGGGTCCCCGGCCAGGCGCACCGGACCCTTGCCCGCGGCGGCGTGCTCCATGAGCCGCAGGTGCACCGGCAGGAGCCTGGCCAGGTCGTAGCGCGCCAGCGCGGTTTGCCGGGCCCCCTCCCGGCAGCGGGCGGCCAGGGCCGGGTCGTCCAGGGCCTCGCCGACGCGACGGGCGATGGCGGCCGGGTCATGGAAGGGGCACAAGAGCGCGCTCGCCCCGTCCGCCAGGGCCTCGCGCACCGGCTCGGTGTCCGAGGCCACCAGGCAGCAGCCGCAGGCCATGGCCTCCACCGCGCTCCAGGAGAGCACGAAGGGCCGGGTCAGGTACACGTGCACCGTGGAGGACTGCAAGAGCTGCCGGTACTGGCCGTACGGCAGGGAGCCCACGAAGTGCAGCCGCTCCGCCTGGTCCGGGGGCAGGGCCAGGCGCTCCAGCATGAGCTGCTTGTAGCTCTTGCCCTCGGGCAGGGGCGAGCCGTAGCAGACCCGTTCCGATCCGGCCACGACCACATGGGTGCGGGGCCGCTCCCTGAGCAGCATGCCCGCGGCCTCCATGAACTGGGGGAAGCCGCGGTAGGGCTCCATGCCCCGGGTGGCGTAGGTGACCAGCTCTTCCACTTCGGACAAATCCAGGCCGGGCAGGACCAGCTTGGCCCCGGGCGCAGGCGCGAAATAGGCGCAATCCACCCCATCGTGCAGCACCGCCACCTTGTGCCGGAACTCCACCGGGAGCTGGGCGCGCTGCCAGTAGGTGGGGGACAGGCCCTGGTCGCTGATCCACAGGTCGTTGAAGATGGGCATGTTACGGGTACGCAGGAGCGCGGGGGCCTTTTCCCAGTGCTCCGGCGACCGCCTGCCCGGGGGCGGCGGGTCGAAGTTGGCGTCCACCCCCAGGGGATCGTAGAACCACTCGAAATAGCCCATGATCCGGGCCTCGGGAAAGGCGTCCTTCACGTACATGCCCGTGCCCCAGCCGGCGTGCAGGTAGACCAGGTCGGGCACGAACCCCGCGGAGCGCAGTTCACGGCACAGGGCGTACACCCCCTCGCCCTCGCGCACCGCGGTCTCGTAGGGAGCCACCAGGCGGTGGGCCTCCCCGGAGGCCTCGCCCGCGGGCCTGTACAGGGCCTTCTTCACCCCCGGGATGTTCCACTCCGGCCGCTCGTTCTTGGTGGCGAAGACCACCCGGTGCGCGGGGTCGCGACCCAGGGCCTGGGCCACATGCCGGAACTGGGCCGGGAAATTGGGGTGCAGAAACAGGACCTTCATCAGCGTTCGGTGAGGGCCACGTCCATGGTGGCCAGGAAGGGGTCCAGAAGGTATTCCAGCACGGTGCGCTCCCCGGTGTGGATGTAGGCGATGACCTGCATGCCCGGGGTGAGCCTGTAGCGGAAGTTGCCCCGGGAGAAGGAATCCTCGGTGGTTTCGATGCGCACCGCGTAGAAGGTGCGGCCTCGCTCGTCGGCAAAGGCGTCCGGCGAGACGTGGACCACCGTGCCGTGGATGCGGCCGTAGCGGCCGGCGTCGCGGGAGGCCAGGGTGATCATGGCCTTCTGGCCGGCCTGCACGTAGCCCACGTCGGAGATGGGCAGGTGGGCCTCGATGATGAGCCGGTCCTCCGAGGGCACGATCTCCACCACGCTGTCCCCGGCCCGGACCACCCCGCCCACGGTGGCCACGTGCACCTTCTTGACCACCCCGTCCACCGGCGAGCGGATCACCGTGCGGGTCAGGGTGTCGGCGTACTTGCGCAGGCGCTGGGAGAACTCCTCCAGGTCGCGGCGCTTCTTGTTCAGGTCCTCCCCGGCCTCGGCCCGGAACGACTGCTCGATCTTCTTGAGCCTCTCCCGGGCCTCCACCAGCGAGGACTCGGCCTTGGGCAGGGTGGCCTGGTCCTGCTCCACCTTGCCGGTGACCATGCTCTCCTCGCGCATGAGCGCCAGGTGCTTGGTGCGCGGGGTCAGGCCCTCGGCCAGGAGCTGGTCGCTGATCTTGAGCTGCTCCCGGATGTGGCCCAGGGCCTTGCGGTTGGCCTCCAGCTGGGCGCGGGTCTCGCGGATGGCCTGCTCGGCCTGCACGATGTTCTCACGCTGGGCGGACATGTCGGTGGCCAGGCGCTGCCTGCGGGCCTTGAACAGCTCCAGGGATTGCCGCACCAGTTCCGGGTTGCGGGCGGCCAGGTCCGCGGGGAACGCAGGCTCCGGCCGGCCTTCGGCCTCGGCCTCCAGGCGGGCCACCTCGGCGATGAGCCCGTTGATGCGCACCTCCAGCTCCTCCACGGTGGAGCCCTGGGCGGTGGGCTCCAGCACCACCAGGGGCTGGCCCTCCCGGACCGTGTCCCCGTCGCGCACGTTGATCTCCTGCACGATGCCGCCCTCCAGGTGCTGCACGCTCTTCACCTGGGTGGAGGGCGCCACCTGGCCGCCGGCGGTGCTCACGATGTCCAGGGGGCCCACCGCGGACCAGAGCAGGAAGGCCGCCACCAGGGCCGCGCAGGACCACACGAAGAGCCGGGAGACCGGGGAGAAACCCTCCCCGCCCTCCTCGGCCTGGCCCGCGGCCAGCCAGGCGGCGAAGCGCGCCCGGAGCCCGGCCAGCCCGGATGGAGCGGACGGCGGGCAGCCCTCGGGCCGGGGCTGCGCCGCGCCGGGATCAGTGTTGGACATGGCTTCCCTCCGTGGGGCCGGGGGCCGGCGCGGGATGGCGCACGGTCAGTTCCGGCCGGGGCTTGACCCCCAGGTTGAGCACCGCGTGGACGTTGCGCAGGATGGCCGGGTCCAGGGTGACCACGATCACCGTGCGGCCCTGGCCGGCCATCTCGTGGAGCAGGGCGTGGACCGCTGCGGTCCCGTCCGCGTCCAGGCCCTCGGTGGGCTCGTCCAGGATCACCAGGTTGCCGCCGGTGGCCAGAGCCCGGGCCAGGGCCAGGCGGCGCCGCACACCCAGGGACAGGGTGCGACCCCCGTCCGTGACCGGGGTGGCCAAGCCCTTCGATGTGGTCGCCAGGAAGCGCCCCAGGCCCACTGCGGCCACGATCCGGTCCAGCATCGCATCGGGCAGCTCGGGGTTGGCCATGCGGATGTTCTCGGCCAGGGTGCCGGCGAGCAGCACCGGCTCCTGCGGGGCGTACTGGATCTGCCGCCGCCACCAGCCCGGGGCGATCTGGCGCAGATTGATGCCGTCCACCAGGATCTCGCCCCGGTAGGGGTCCAGCAGGCCTGCGGCCAGCCGGGCCAGGGTGGTCTTGCCCGAGCCGTTGGGGCCGGTCACCGCCAGCACCGTGCCCGGCTCCAGGGTCAGGTGCAGGGACTCAAACAGGGGGCCGCTGGACCCCGGGAAGGCGAAGGCCAGGTCGCGCATCTCCAGGCGGCCGGTGAAGCGGCGCAGGGCGGTGCCGGCCTCGGCCTCCAGGGGCAGGCGCAGGAAATCGGAGAGTTCGGCCAGGGGCTGGCGCACCGCGGCGAACCGGGCCAGGGCCTCGACCAGGCCCTGCACCTGGCGCATGGCCCGGCCCACCAGGATGTTGCCCACGATGAGCCCGGCCATGGACACGTCGCCGTCCAGGCACAGCTTGGCTCCCACCGCGTAGTAGAGTACCCGGGTCAGGACGTAGAACAGCACGGTCATGGCCTGGCCCCGGCCGCGCTGGCCGGATATAGCCTGCTGGCTGCGCACCAGGTCGGCCAGGTGGCCGGACCACAGCCGGCCCAGGTGCCTCGCCCCGCCGAAGGCCCGCACGGTGTCCGCCCCGGCCGCGGCCTGGTGCAGCAGCATCCGGCTGTTGGCCGCGGCCTCCGCCGCGGTGCGCAGGTCCCCGCGCAGGGAGTTCTGGGCCAGGTGGCCGTAGACCATGGCCGCGGCCATGCCGGCCAGGCCCAGGCAGGCCAGGGCCGGGCTCAGCCACCAGGTGGCCAGGATGAAGAGGAGCGCGAAGGGGCCGTCCGCCAGGGCGGTGAGATTGTTCGCGCCGTAGGCCGCCTGCACCGCACCCACGTGGGCCAGCATCTCGCCGCGCCGGGCCGCGGGGATGCGCTCCAGAAAGCCCAACCGGCCCCGGGCCAGGACCGCGAAGAACCGCTGGGCCAGCTCCCGGTCCGGGGTCGCGCCCACCGCCCCGGCCTGCATGGTGCGCACTTCCTTGAAGACCGTCTGGAGCATGAGGGCCAGGGCCATGCCCAGGCTCAGGGTGACCAGGGTGCGGGTGAACCCGGAGTTGATGTACTCCGAGAGGATGAGCATGACGAACAGGGGCGAGGCAAAGGAGAGCACGTTGATGCAGGCGGTGGCCGCCAGCAGCTCCAGGCCGGCCTTGGGCCGCAGCATGAGCCGGCGCCACAGCTCCTTCACGGCGTGCCTCCCGGCGCGGCAAACGGCCGCTGCACGGTGAGGGCCGCGGGCCGCGCCCCCAGGTCCAGGACCAGGTGCGCGGCGCGCAGGATGCCCGGGTCCCCGGACACCACCACCATGCTGCGGCCGGCCTGGCCCTGCTCGTTGAGCACCGCGTACACCGCGGCCAGGCCCTCGGCGTCCAGGCCCTCGGTGGGCTCGTCCAGGAGCAGGAGCCGCCCCTGCCCGGCCAAGGCGCGGACCAGGGCCATGCGCCGCCGGATACCCAGGGGCAGGTCCCGGCCCGAATCCACCACCGGCGCGTCCAGCCCCTTGTCCGAGAGGTCCAGGAACCGGCGCAGGCCGCAGGAGCGGATCAGGGCGTTGAGCCGTTCCTCGGGCAGCCCGGGGTTGGCCATGGTCAGGTTGTCGCGCACCGTGCCGGCCAGGAAGAAGGGCTCCTGGGGCATGTAGCACACCTGGGAACGCCAGTGGGCCAGGTCCCAGGCGGCCAGGTCGCGCCCCCCGGCCTCGATGCGGCCGGCGGTGGGCTCCACCAGCCCGGCCAGCAGGCGCAGCAGGGTAGTCTTGCCGCAGCCGTTGAACCCGCGCACCGCCAGCACCCCACCCGGGGGGAGCACCAGGGACAGGCCGCTCAGGAGCGGGCCTGTGCTCTCCGGGAAGGCAAAGCTCAGGTCCGCCAGGCGCAGGTCCCCGGCGTAGCCGTCTGGCCGCTCCCCGCCCGTGCGCTCGGCGGGCAGGGCCGCCAGTTCGTCCAGCCGGGCCTTGGCCTCGCGGGCCTCGGTCAGCAGGACGCGGGCGGAAACCAGGCCCACCACCCGCTGCACCGCGTAGCCACCCAGGATGGAGGCGCCGATGAGCGCGGCGAAGGTCAGTTCCCCCTGCACCACCAGCACCGCGCCCACCGCATAGATGCCCACCCGCGAGAACAGCCCGGCAGCCGCAGAGATGGCCTGGCCCAGGCCGCGGATGTCGGCGATGCGCCGGCGCAGGGCCGCCAGGCGGGAGGCCTGGCCGCGCCAGAGTTCGCCGTAATGGCCCTGGGCCGCAAAGGCGCGCACCGCGTCCGCCGCGGTGTTGGCCGAGAGCATCAGGGCGCGGTGTTCGGTGCGGGCCGCGGCCAGGTCCCGGGAGGCCCGGGACTGGCGGCGCATGGAGGCCTCGGCCGCCCACAGGGAGCAGGCCATGCCCAGCAGGATCACCAGGGCCATGAGGGGGGACAGGGCCCAGGCCGCGGCCACGAAGAGCAGGGAAAAGGGGGCGGCCAGCGCCGCCACCAGGTTGGGCCCGTCGTGGGCCAGGCGCACGGCGTCCAGGTCCGCGGCCGCCTCCACGGTCCGGCCCGGGGG
>JAEXTU010000244.1 GCA_023453335.1 Pseudomonadota bacterium
CTCCTGGGCCTGCCCGGCCTGGCCCTGGGCCTGGCCGTGGCTGCGGCCACCAGGCTGCGGCCCGGCCTGCTGACCCCGGGCCGGTCCCTGGCCGCCGGGGCCGCGGTGCTGGCCGCCATCCTGTTCCTGCACGGGACCGCCGACATGGCGGCCTACTGGTCCCTGATCATGGCCTACCTGCGCCCCTCCTCGGCGGAGCAGGCCGGCGCGGCGGTGGGCGGAGCCCTGGACCTGCCCTCGGTCATCGCCAGCGTGCGCGAGGCCACCACCACCAAGTTCTCGGACGTGGTGAACCTGACCTCGGTCAACTGGGGCGTGTTCGCCGCCGCCCTGGCCGGGTTCGCCCTGGCCCTGGCCCGCCGCCCCCTGCTCGGGGTGTGGCTGCCGCTCCTGGGCCTGGGCCTGGCCGCGTTCAAGCTGGGCGTGCGCTTCACCATGTACGCCGGCCCGGTCCTGGGCCTGGGCCTAGGCCTGGGCCTGGCCGAGCTTCTGGCCATGCTGGGAATGAGCCGCAAGGTGCGCTGGTCGGCCCAGGCCGGCCTGCTGGTCCTGGTGAGCTGGGTGCTCACCATGCCCCTGGCCGAGCTCAACGTTTTCCCGGTGCTCTCCAAGCCCTTTGCCGAGACCCTGGCCGGGCTGCGGGGCAAGCTGCCCAAGGACGCCATGCTCTGGCAGTGGTGGGACTTCGGCTACGCGGCCCAGTACTATGCCGAGCGCGACACCTTCGGTGACGGCGGCCGGCACGACGGGCAGTTCCTCTATCCCCTGGCCCTGGTCCACGCCACCACCTCGCCCATGCAGGCGGCGCAAATGATGAAGTACATGGCCGCCACCCTGGCCGAGCAGCGGCAGGAGGCCAAGGACCGTGGGCAGGCCCCGTACCCGCCCGCCCACGTCGAGTACTTTCCGGAGTTCCCGGTGGCCAAGCTGGAGGCCATGGGCCGGGAGAAGGCCGCCCAGTTCGTGCAGGGCCTGGCCACCGAGCCCCGGCAGTGGCCGGCCCACCTGCCCGAGCAGTACCTGGTGGTGGCCTGGGACAACCTCATGCTGGGCACCTGGATCAGCCGCTACGGCTCCTGGAGCCTGGCCGCGGGCGCGGGCGCGCCGGGCCGAATCTCCCCCCTGCGCGGGGAGGTCAACATCGACCCCCAGAAGGGCGAGTTGCGCACCCCGCAGGGCCGGGCCGCCATGGCCGAGATGACGGTCATCGACGAACAGGGCCGCATCGGCGCCATGCTTTGGGCCAGGATGAACGGGGTCTACGTGGTGATGAACCGCATCACCCGCGAGGTCTTCATCATGGAGCGCAGCATCTATGAGTCCATGATGGTGCGCATGCTGCTGGGCGATCCCAAGGACTTCGAGCCCTATTTCGAGCTGGTGTCCGACGACGCGCCTTGGTGCCGGGTGTACCGGGCGCGTTAGAACGGCGGCCTAGAACCGCGGCGGCCAGACCAGGGCCACCCACTCGTCGCGGGCCATGATTTCGGGCTCGGGCAGGCCCTGGGAGGTGTAGGCCAGGGCCACGGCCTCGGCCTGCTCGGCCAGGATGCCCGAGAGCACCAGGCTGCCGTGGCGGTCCAGGCGGCGCACCACCGCGGCGGCCATGACCTTGAGCGGCCCGGCCAGGATGTTGGCCAGGATGAGCCCGAACCGGGTCCGGGCCAGGCCGTTCACCGACCCCACCCCCACTGCGAAGCTGTCGCCCACCCGGTTCAGCCGCTTGTTCTCCCGGGCGTTGGCCACGGCCAGCGGGTCCACGTCCACCCCTATCCCGCCCAGGCCCAGCTTGCTGCAGGCCAGGCCCAGGATGCCCGAGCCGGTGCCCAGGTCCAGGAAGCAGAGGTTGCGGTGCAGGTGGCCCTGGCCCTCCAGCCGGTCCAAGGCGGTGAGGCACAGGGCCGTGGTGGCGTGGTGCCCGGTGCCGAAGGCGGTCTTGGGTTCGATGAGGATGGGGATGCGGCCGGCCGGGACGGTGTGGGCCAGCCAGGGCGGCAGCACCACGAAGCGCTCCCCGGCCAGGACCGGGGTGAAGAACTCTCGCCAGGCGCTGGCCCAGTCCTGGCGTTCCACCTCCTCATGCGACACCCGGGCCGCGGGAAAGACCGCGTGCAGGGCCAGGAGTAGCTCCTCGCCCACCGCGGGCTCGTCCAGGTACAGCCGGTAGAGGATGTCGTCCCCGTCCGGGGACTCCTCCCAGCCGTGGGCGCAGTGCAGGGCCAGAAAGGCCGCGGCCCGGTCGGCCTCGGCCGCGGGCAGGAGCACGTCGATGCGCAGCAGACCGGGCACTCAGGCCACCGTGTCCAGGACGTGGCCGGTGGCGTGCTCCGGCGTGCGGGTGCTGGCGCCGGCGGCCCGGGCGCGCCAGGGTTCCTCCCCGGCATCAAAAGCGGGCCGGGCCGGGATCAGCTCCTCGGGACCCAGGCTCCCCGCGGCCTCGGAGCCCGGGGGGTGGGTCGTCTCCCACAGGCCGCTGGCGTCGTTCACCGTGCTCATCGGTTCCTTCCGTGCAGGCCGCCTCTGCGGCCAGTCCCAATTCCACGGGGCAGGCGAGAATAGCCGAGCCCTCGATGCGCGATAGCATATGCGAGGGCTCGGCTTTTGAGAAGCGCCGGGAATGCGGTGGGTTCGGCAGCCGCCGCTACGCCTTGCGCAGGGCCGCGCCCAGGGCCAGGGTGAACAACTCCAGGTCCTCGCGCTCGATGATGAGCGGCGGCAGGAGCCGCAGGACCTTGTCCCCCACCAGGTTCACGATGAACCCGCGGCGCAGGAGCTCTTCCCAGACCGGCTTGCCGGGCGTCGCCAGTTCGATGCCGAGCATGAGGCCCAGGCCCCGCACCTCGGCGATCTTGCCCGGCATGTCCTGGCGCAGCTCCTCCAGGAGCCCGGTGAAATAGAGGCCGCTCTCGGCCGCGCGCTGGGCCAGGTGGTCCCGGTGCATGATCTCCAGGACCTTGGCCGCCACCGCGCAGAGCAGGGGGCCGCCGCCGAAGGTGGTGCCGTGCGAGCCCGGGGCGAAGCCGGCCGCGGCCTCCTCGCTCATGAGCACCGCGCCCATGGGCAGGCCGGTGGCCAGGGGCGTGGCCGCGGTGAAGATGTCCGGGGTCACCCCCCAGTGCTGGTGCGCCCAGAACTTGCCAGTGCGGCACAGCCCGGTCTGGATCTCGTCGGCGATGAGCAGGAAGCCGTGCTTGCGCCGGAGTTCCTCCAGGGCGGCCACGAACTCCGCGGACAGGGGCCGCACCCCGATCTCTCCCTGCACGAACTCCACCATGACCGCGGCGGTCCGCTCGGACACGGCGGCGGCCAGGGCCGCGGGGTCGTTGAAGGGCACGGTCGCGAAGCCCGCGGGCAGGGGGCCGAAGCCGTCCTTGATCTTGTCCTGGCCGGTGGCGGTAAGGGTGGCCAGGGTGCGGCCGTGGAAGGAGCCCGCGAGGGTCACGATCTCGAAGGCCTCCCGCTGCCGCACCTTGCGCATGAAGCGCCGGGCCAGCTTGATGGCCCCCTCGTTGGCCTCGGCCCCGGAGTTGGCGAAGAAGACCTTGCCGGCGGAGCAGGTGGCCAGGAGCTTCTCGGCCAGGGCCGGGCCTTCCGCGTGGTAGAGCAGGTTGCAGGTGTGGGTGAGCCGGGCGGCCTGCTCGGCCATGACCTGGACCAGTTCGGGATGGGCATGGCCCAGGCTGGTCACGGCGATGCCGGACAACAGGTCGATGAACTCGTTGCCGTCCAGGTCGTAGAGCCGGGTGCCCCGGCCCGAGGCGATGGCCAGGGGGTAGCGGGCGTAGGTATGGCAGATGCTGGCCGCGTCCCGGGCGGCCAGATGCTCGAAGGATTTGCTCATGGGGTTGCTCCCAGGCGGCGCAAGGCCGCGTTACAGCGTCCCGGTGTGGCCGAATCCCCCCGCGCCCCGGCGGGTGGCGGAGAGCTCCTCGGCCTGGATCAGCCTGGCCTGCGCAAAGGGCAGGAACACCAGTTGGGCGATGCGTTCTCCTCGTCGGATGCGGCGTTCCTCGCCCGAGGTGTTGAGCAGGGACACGATGATCTGGCCCCGGTAGTCGGGGTCGATGAGGCCCACCCCCTGGCTCACGGTGAGCCCCTGGGTGGCGCCCAGGCCGCTGCGGGAGAACACGAACCCGGCCAAACCCGGCTGGCGGATCTCGATGGCCATGCCGCTGGGCACCGGGTGGCGCTGCCCGGGGGCAAAAAACAGCTCCTCCTGGTCGATGCAGGCGCGCAAGTCGAGCCCGGCGGCCCCGGCCGTGGAATAGGCCGGAGGCATCTCGTGCAGCAGGGGGTGGAGGACCTGGTAGCGGACCTCCAGGCCGTGCAGGGCCGGGTTTTCGGCCGCGTCGGCAAGGGGCGAGGAC
>JAEXTU010000342.1 GCA_023453335.1 Pseudomonadota bacterium
CCGCTGGCCGCCCGGGCCGCGGCGTTCATGTCCACCACCCGGCCCGCGGCGTCCAGGAGGTAGATGGAGAAGTCCAGCGCATCCAGGGCGTCGCGCATGAGGGCGAAGGCCGCCGGGGCGTCGCCGCGGAACTTTTGGGTCAGGCCGGGGAGGTCCTGGGGGTCCATGCCGCGTCCTCACTGGTAGACGGCTGGTGGCCGGCCGGCTGCCGACCACGGGTCGAGGGTCCTGGCCCATGGTAGCGGAGCGCGGGGAATAGTTCAACGCGTCCGGCTGGCTGCGTTGCCGGCCCGGACGGGTTGTGTCCGCCGGCGTCCCGCGCTATGCACGGCCATGCGCCCCATACCGAAATCCCCCGCCTCCCCGCCTTGCCTGCGCGTGCACACCGTGAGCCTGGGCTGCCCCAAGAACCGGGTGGACACCGAGCGCATGCTGGCCGGTCTGGGCCCGGGCCTGGCGCCCTGCGACGACCCGGCAACCGCGGACCTGGTGCTGGTGAACACCTGCGGCTTCATCGCCCCGGCCGTGGCCGAGTCGGTGCGCACCGTGCTGGGCCTGGCCGCGGACATCGCCGGGGCCTCCCCCCGGCCGCTCCTGGCCGTGGCCGGCTGCCTGGTGAACCGCTACGGCGATGCCCTGAAGCAGGAACTGCCCGAGGTGGACCTCTGGCTGCGCATCGAGGAGGAAGGGGAGCTGGCCGCCCGTGCCGCAGCCGCGCTCAAGCGCCGTCCCCCCGCGCCCTTGGCCTTCCCCCGCGCCCTGTCCACCGGGCCGGGCTTTGCCTATCTCAAGATCGGCGAGGGCTGCGGCAACGCCTGCGCCTTCTGCACCATCCCCTCCATCCGGGGGCCGCTGTGCTCCCGGCCCGCGGCGGAGCTGGCCGCCGAGGCCCGCGGCATCCTGGCCCAGGGCGTGCCCGAGATCGTGCTGGTGGCCCAGGACCTCACCGCCTGGGGCCGGGACCTGGGCCTGCGGCACGGCCTGCGCACCCTGCTGGACGAGTTGCTGCCCCTGCCGGGCCTGGCGCGCCTGCGGCTCATGTACCTCTACCCCGCGGGCCTGACCCCGGAGTTCCTGGACTACCTGGCCGGGGCCGGCGCGCCCCTGGTCCCGTACTTCGACATCCCGCTCCAGCACGCCCACCCGGCCATACTGCAGGCCATGGGCCGGCCGTTCGCCAAGGACCCCCGCCTGGTCCTGGACCGGGTGCGGGCGCGCTTCCCCGAGGCGGCCCTGCGCACCAGCCTGATCACCGGGTTCCCGGGCGAGACCCCGGCCCAGTTCCGCAGCCTGGTCAGGTTCGTGCAGGAGGCCCGCTTCCACCATCTGGGCGTGTTCGCCTACTGCGACGAGGAGGGCGGCCGGTCGCACCGCATGGGGAACAAGGTCTCCGCCCGCGCCGCGGCGGCCCACCGCCGCCGGATCATGGAGGTCCAGGCGGTGATCTCCGCGGACATCCTGGCCGGGTACGTGGGCCAAACCCTGGACATCGTGGTGGACGCCCCCCATCCCGAGTGGCCCGGCCTGCACCTGGGCCGCGCCTGGTTCCAGGCCCCGGAGGTGGACGGCGTGACCTACGTGAGCGGCCCTGGCGTGGCCCCCGGCGCGGTGGTCGCGGCCGAGATCGAGGAAAGCCAGACCTACGACCTGGTGGCCCTGGCCTGAGCGCCCCGCGCGCCGCATTGCACGCATCGTGGCCGGAAAAAGGCCGGGTTTGAGGTTGTCATCCGCGGCCCTCTCTGCTAGGGACTGCGGATTCAGTGATCGTTGGAGGTAAACAATGTCACAAACCATGTCCGAAAAGGCTGGCCACGAGGCCGACGTCTGTTTCGAGGACGCCCTCGAGAACTATCTGCCCATCGCCGACTGCGGCGACCTTGGCGAAGGCAACATCGTCAAGGGCGAAGTGGTCAAGATCGGCGACGAGCACGTGCTCGTGGACGTCAACTTCAAGTCCGAAGGCCAAATCCCCATCCACGAGTTCCGCGACGTGGCCGGCGACCTCATCGTCAAGGTCGGTGACCGGGTCGACGTGTTCGTGGTCCGCAAGAACGAGTCCGAAGGCACCATCATCCTGTCCCGGGAGAAGGCCAAGCGGATGAAGCTCTTCGATCGCATCGAAGAGGTTCAGGAAAAGAACGGCACCATCACCGGCAAGATCGTCCGCCGCATCAAGGGCGGCTACACCGTGGACCTGGGCGGCGTGGAGGCCTTCCTCCCCGGCTCCCACGTGGACCTGCGGCCGGTTCCGGACATGGACGCCCTGGTGGGCAAGGAATTCGACTTCCGCATCCTGAAGATCAACCGCCGGCGGTCCAACGTCATCGTGTCCCGCCGCGTGCTCCTGGAAGAGGACCGCGAGAAGAAGCGCGCCGAGCTGCTCTCCACCCTGAACGAGGGCCAGGTCATCCAGGGCAAGGTCAAGAACATCACCGAGTACGGCGTGTTCGTGGACCTGGGCGGGCTGGACGGCCTCTTGCACATCACCGACATGTCCTGGCGGCGCATCAAGCATCCCAAGGAGCTGGTCTCCCTCAACGAGGAACTCACCCTCAAGGTGCTGAACTTCGACAAGGACAACCAGAAGGTTTCCCTGGGCATGAAGCAGCTGGTGCCCGATCCGTGGGAGGCCATCGAGAAGAAGTACCCCGAGGGCCAGAAGTTCTCGGGCAAGGTCACCAACCTGGTGGACTACGGCGCGTTCGTGGAGCTGGAGGAGGGCGTCGAGGGCCTGGTGCACATCTCCGAGATGTCCTGGACCCGCAAGCTGCGCCATCCCTCCCAGATGGTCCACACCGGCGACCTGGTGGACGTGATCATCCTGGGCGTGGACCCGGACAAGAAGCGCATCAGCCTGGGCATGAAGCAGGTCAATCCCAACCCCTGGGACGTGGTGGCCGAGAAGTACCCCGAGGGCACCGTGCTCGAGGGCGTCATCAAGAACATCACCGAGTTCGGCATGTTCATCGGCATCGAGGACGGCATCGACGGCCTCATCCACGTGTCGGACATCTCCTGGACCAAGAAGGTCCGCCACCCCGGCGAGATGTTCAAGGTGGGCGACACCGTGCGGGCCAAGGTCCTCACCGTGGACAAGGACAACGAGAAGTTCACCCTGGGCATCAAGCAGCTCGCCGAGGACCCCTGGGCCAACGTGCCCGACCGGTACCCGGTGGGCGCCCTGGTCAACGGCACCGTGACCAACATCACCGACTTCGGCCTGTTCGTGGAGGTCGAGGAGGGCATCGAGGGCCTGGTGCACGTGTCCGAAATCAGCCAGAAGAAGATCAAGAGCCCGGCCGAGCTGTTCAAGGAGGGCGTGGAGATCCAGGCCAAGGTGATCCACGTCAGCGCCGACGAGCGCCGCCTGGGGCTGTCCATCAAGCAGCTCAAGGTGGAAGAGGAGCGCAAGACTCCCAAGGAGTTTCGCTCCTCCGGCTCCGAGGCCGGCACCAACCTGGGAGAGCTGCTGCGGCAGAACATCGAGGATGCAAACAATTCCTAGTTTCAGCCAGCGGCATCCCTTTCTCTTCGGCCTTGCGATGATTGTGGCGGCCGTGGCCCTGCTTGCCGGGGCCATGGCCGCCATTCGCTTCTGGTTCAAGGACAACGGCAAGACCGAGCTCATCGCCAGCGACAAGCTGGGCGTGGTCCACCTGGACGGGCTCATCGACAGCTCCCGGCCGGTGGTGAAGTGGATCCAGGAGCTGCGCGACGACAAGTCGGTCAAGGGCGTGCTGTTGCGCATCAACTCCCCGGGCGGGGTGGTGGCGCCCTCCCAGGAGATCTACAGCGCGGTCAAGAAGCTGGCGGCCAGGAAGCCGGTGGTGGCCTCCATGGGCACGGTGGCCGCCTCGGGCGGCTACTACGCCGCCTCGCCCGCCACCCGCATCGTGGCCAACCCCGGCTCCATCACCGGCTCCATCGGGGTCATCATGGAGTTGGCCAACATGGAGGAGCTTTTCTCCAAGATCGGGGTCAAGCAGACCAGCATCGCCAGCGGCAAGTTCAAGAGCGCCGGCTCGCCCTTCAAGCCCATGAGCAACGAGGACAAGGCCTACTTCGAAGGCCTGGTGCAGGACATGCACGCCCAGTTCGTGGCCGACGTGGCCGCGGGCCGCAACATGACCGTGGCCGCGGTGGCGGCCCTGGCCGACGGCCGCGCCATGACCGGCCGCCAGGCCATGCAGGCCGGCCTGGTGGACGAGCTGGGCGGCTACGAGGAGTCCATGGCCCTCTTGCGCTCCCTGGCCCACGTGCCGGACGACGTGAACGTGGTCGAAGGCCCCAAGAAGGACGAGACCTGGCTGCGCGACCTGCTCAAGTCCACCCTGGACCTGCCCCCGTCCGGCCTCTCCGACGCTCCCCGCTGGCTCTACAAGTAGCTCCTGCGGCTGCACGCCCATGTCCGCCGTCTTCGATTCCGCTGCGTTCGCCATCCGGCCCTTTGCCCCTGCGGACACCGAGGCGGTGGTGGCCCTGTGGCAGGCCTGCGGCCTGACCCGGCCCCACAACGATCCGCGCCGGGACATCGCCCGCAAGCTCGCGGTGCAGCCCGAGCTCTTTCTGGTGGGCGAGGCCGCGGGCCGGCTGGCGGCCTCGGCCATGTCCGGATACGATGGGCACCGCGGCTGGATCTACTACCTGGCCGTGCACCCGGGCCTGCAGGGCCGCGGCCTGGGCCGGCACATGGTGGCGGCGGTGGAGGAGCGGCTTCTGGCCCTGGGCTGCCCCAAGATCAACATCCAGGTGCGTGCGGACAACGCCGCGGTGGCGGGTTTCTACACTCGCCTGGGTTTCGCGGCCGACGACCTGCGCAGCCTGGGCAAACGGCTCATTCCCGACAACTGACGGACATATCGCCATGCAAGAGATCACCGACATCCTGGCCGCCGGCGGCCGCATCAGCCCGGAGCAGGCCCTGTACCTGGCGCGTGAGGCAGCGCCCCATACCGTGTGGGAGCTGGCCCGCCGCGACCGCGTGCGCCGCTTCGGGGCGGACGCCTTCTGGGTCTACAACCAGCACCTCAACTACACCAACATCTGCGCCAATGCCTGCCGCTTCTGCGCGTTCTCCAAGCGGGTCGGCGACCCGGCGGGCTACACCCTGACCCCGGCCGAGGCCGCGGCCAAGGTGCGCGAGCGTGGGGCCGAGCCCATCCGCGAGATCCACATCGTGGGCGGCCTGAACCCGGACCTGCCCTATGCGTACTACATCGACCTCATCGCCGGGGTGAAGGCCGCCCGGCCCGAGGCCGCGGTCAAGGCCTTCACCGCGGTGGAGGTGGCCTTCCTGGCTAGGCTCCAGGGCATCACCTACGCCCAGGTCCTGGCGGACATGCGAGAGGCGGGCCTGGACGCCCTGCCCGGCGGCGGGGCCGAGGTGTTCTCCCCGGAGCTGCGCCAGCGGCTCTGCCCGGAAAAGGTTTCGGCCGAGGTCTGGCTCACGGTGCACCGGGTGGCGCACGGCATGGGCATCCCCACCAACGCCACGCTCCTCTTCGGCCACATCGAGACCTGGGAGGACCGCATCGCCCACATGGCCGCCCTGCGCGATTTGCAGGACGAGACCGGCGGGTTCCTCTGCTTCATTCCCCTGGCCTACCAGCCGGGCTCCAACCCCCTGGCCGAGAAGGACGGGGCCAAGGGGCCGGACGGGCTGGACTACCTGACCACCATCGCCATCTCCCGCCTGTTCCTGGACAACATCCCCCACCTCAAGGCGTACTGGGCGTTTGCCGGCATCAAGGCGGCCCAGGCCGCCCTGCACGCCGGGGCCGACGACTTCGACGGCACCCTGGTGGAGGAGAAGGTGGGCCACGCCGCGGGCGCGGCCTCGCCCAAGGGCCTCACCGTGGCCAAGCTCCGCGCGGCCATCGAGATGGCCGGCTTCAACCCCGTGGAGCGGGGGACAAATTTTAAAACTTGTTAAGATAGTGGGTTAGAATCCCAGCCGGCCCAGTTCGGCCTTGAGCAGGGTGGTCCAGATGGAGGCGGGCGGGGCCGAGGGCTCGGCCGCGCGCAGGGTGCGCACCGCCTCCACCCGCTGCCCCTGGGCCACCTGGGTCCAGGC